>NZ_JAALEE010000367.1:0-15004 GCF_014145265.1 Dietzia sp. CW19
AGGCCGAGGACGAGGCCCGCGAGACGGTCGACCGCGCCGCGGCCGAGGCTGCATCGCTGGTCTCGACGGCGCGTCGACACACCGAGGAACTGCGGTCGGTCCGAGAGCGCGTCCTGGCCGATCTGGCGGCGATCCGTGCCAGGCTGGAGCCCATTCCCGGCCGCCCGGACGACGATGCGGTCATGCCCGCCGACCCGGGGCTCGTCGACCCACGGCTCAGCTCCACCGACGGGTGAGACCCCGGCTGCCCCTCCCGGACCAGCATCCGCTGTGCCAGTGGCGGCGCTCGTCGTCGCCCCCCGGCCTGTCCGGCCACGCCACCACGTGTGGGGTCCCGGCGGGGACCACCTGGTCGCATCCCGGGCAACGGTAGTCCTTACCGGCGCGCGATCCGGGGACGCGCCGGACGTGGTAGTCATCCGGGTCACCCGACGGGCCGGATTCGAGCGCACCGCCACCCGGCCCCTCCCGCCGGGGCGCCGGACGGCCCGTCCCCGCGCGTCTGTGACGTCTCGGCACCCGGTCCCCGCCCTCAGAACAGCCGCAGGTCCGTCGACTCGATCCCACGGAGAGAGTCGTAGTCGAGGGTCACGCACCGGATGCCGCGGTCCTCGGCGAGGGTCCGGGCCTGCGGCTTGATCACCTGGGCGGCGAACACCCCGCTGACCGGAGACAACAGCGGGTCGCGATTGAGCAGTTCCAGATACCGCGTGAGTTGCTCCACGCCGTCGATCTCGCCTCGACGCTTGATCTCGACCGCCACGGTGACGCCGTCGGCGTCCCGCCCCAGGATGTCGACCGGACCGATCGCGGTCATGTACTCGCGGCGGACCAGGCTGTATCCCGGCCCCAGGGTCTCGATGTGTTCGGCCAGCAACTCCTGGAGATGAGCCTCGACACCGTCCTTCACCAGCCCGGGGTCCACACCGAGCTCGTGCCGGGAGTCGTGGTGGACCTCGGAGAGCGTGATCCGGAGCTGTTCGCCGGCCTTGTTCTCGACAACCCAGAGTTGGTGTCCGGGGTCATCCGGGTGCTCCTGCTCGACCAACGAACAGGGTGGCGTCATCCAGTTGAGCGGCTTGTACGCGCGGTCGTCGGCGTGCACGCTGACGGACCCGTCCGCCTTGACCAGCAGCAGCCTGGGTGCCATGGGCAGGTGGGCCGTCAGACGGCCGACGTAGTCGACCTGACAGGTGGCGACGACGAGACGCACGGTTCCTCCTGGAATCGGGATGTGCCGGACGGCCCTCAGGGCCCTGTAGGGCTGTCAGCGCCGACGGCGGGCCGGAGAGCGGACCTGATCGGTCGAGCAGGCCTCCACCCACGCCAGCAGTGCGGTCAGCTCGGCGGGCCCCACGCAGATCTCGCCCTCCCTGATCCCACCCCTGCGATCGTGGCCGGAGAAGGACACGATGAGCTCCCCCGACTCGGCGACGTCGAGTTCGTGCCCCGTCGGCTGACGGCGGGGCCCCAACTCGAGGCTTCTGCGGTCGAGACGGACGTCAGCCCCGAACCTCACGCTCAACAACCGGTAGAACGCCAGGTCGGTGTCGGAGTAGCGGACGGCTCCGTGACGCCACGCGTCTCCCCCGTCCCGTTTGACCAGGACCGAGGTGGAGTCCCTGCGCACGACCACCAGTCGATAGACGACGGCCGCGACCACCGGGGCGAGGACGAGCAGCACGACGACACCGAGAATGATCCCGGTGATCGCCATCTGCTCAACCCCTTCCGGTGGCCGCGGCCGTCAGGTCACGGGCGGACCGTTCCGTACTGCTAGGCGCCGGCCTTCTCGACCGCGCGGAGCCGACCGCGTGCGGCTGCGGCAGCCGCCTGGTCGTCGCCTGCCTCGGACAGCGCGCGCTCGGCCTCGCCGCGGTCGATGGACTCCGACCACTCCGCGGTCTCGCCGAGGATGCTGACCTTGTTCGCCGTCACGGAGAGGAACCCGCCCTGCACCGCGGCGACCTTCTTGCCCTCGTCCGTGTAGACCGTCACGGTGCCACCGGCGTCCAGCTCGCCGAGCAACGGCTCGTGCCCGGACTGGATTCCGATCTCGCCCTCGGTGGTCTTGGCGACCACCATGGTGGCGGTACCGGACCAGAAACGACGCTCGACCGTGACGAACTCGACCTCGATGTCAGCCATGGTCAGCGGTCACTTCCCCGAGAGCTTCTTGGCGGCCGCCTCGACGTCGTCCAGACCGCCGATACCGTTGAACGCCTGCTCCGGGAGGTGGTCCAGCTCGCCCTTGCACAGCTTGTCGAAGGCCTCGATGGTGTCCGACAGCGGGACGACCGAGCCGACCTGGCCGGTGAACTTCTCGGCGACCAGGAAGTTCTGGCCGAGGAAGCGCTCGAGGCGACGGGCACGCTGAACGGTGACCTTGTCCTCCTCGGAGAGCTCGTCCATACCGAGGATGGCGATGATGTCCTGCAGCTCCTTGTACTTCTGCAGGATCTGGATGACCTGCTGCGCCACCCGGTAGTGCTCCTCCCCGACGATGCCCGGCTCGAGAATCCGGGAGGTCGAGGTGAGCGGGTCCACCGCGGGGTAGATGCCCTTCGACGCGATCGAGCGGGACAGCTCCGTGGTGGCGTCGAGGTGCGCGAACGTGGTGGCCGGCGCCGGGTCGGTGTAGTCGTCGGCGGGGACGTAGATCGCCTGGAGCGAGGTGATGGATCGACCCCGCGTCGAGGTGATCCGCTCCTGCAGCATGCCCATCTCGTCCGCGAGGGTCGGCTGGTAACCGACGGCGGACGGCATGCGACCGAGAAGGGTCGAGACCTCGGAACCCGCCTGCGTGAAGCGGAAGATATTGTCCACGAACAGCAGGACGTCCTGGCCCTGCACGTCACGGAAGTACTCGGCCATGGTCAGAGCCGAGAGCGCGACGCGCATACGCGTCCCCGGCGGCTCGTCCATCTGGCCGAACACCAGGGCCGTGTCCTGGAGGACGCCCATCTCCTCCATCTCGAGGAACAGGTCCGTGCCCTCGCGGGTGCGCTCGCCGACGCCGGCGAACACCGACGTACCGGAGAACTCGCGGGCGATACGGGTGATCATCTCCTGGATCAGCACGGTCTTGCCGACACCGGCACCACCGAAGAGGCCGATCTTGCCACCCTTGACATACGGGGTGAGGAGGTCGATGACCTTCACACCGGTCTCGAGGATCTCGGTCTTGCCCTCGAGCTGGTCGAAGGCGGGCGGCTCGCGGTGGATACCCCACTGCTCGCCGTCCCGGCCGGTGCCGGGGGCGTCGAGGCAGTCGCCGAGGGCGTTGAAGACGTGGCCCTTGACGACGTCGCCGACGGGCACCGAGATCGGCTTGCCCGAGTCGACGACCTCCGCGCCGCGGACGAGTCCGTCGGTGGACTGCATGGAGATGCAGCGCACCATGTTGTCGCCGAGATGCTGGGCGACCTCGAAGGTGACCGTCTTGGCGACGGCCTCGAGTGTGATCTCGGTGGTGAGTGCGTTGAAGAGGGCCGGGAGGGCGCCACGCGGGAATTCCACGTCGACGACCGCACCCAGGACGCGGGCGACCCGACCGGTGAGACCGGCCGTGCCCGTCGTGCTCTGATCGGTAACAGCTGTGGTCATTGCTTAGTCACTTCCTGCGCTAGCGGCGAGCGCACCAGCGCCACCGACAATCTCGCTGATTTCCTGGGTGATCTGTGCCTGGCGGGCCTGGTTGGCCTCGCGGCTCAGGCCTTCCACCAGTTCGGTCGCGTTGTCCGTCGCCGACTTCATTGCCGTGCGGCGAGCCGCCGACTCCGACGCCGCCGACTCGAGCAGTGACGCGAACGCCCTCGTCGACATGTACCTCGGGAGGAGGTTGTCGAGCAGAGTGTCCGCATCGGGCTCGAAGGTGACCTCCGGCTTGAACTCCGTCTCCGGCGAATCCATGTAGTCCTCGCCCAGATCCAGCTCCTCGATCTCGACGCGGGTCTCGATCGGGGCCAGTCGCCGCGCACGCGGGGTCTGCGTGAGCATCGACTTGAACTGGGTGTAGACGATGTGGACCTCGTCGACGCCCTTGCGGGTGGTGTCCCCGGGATAGTCGCTCCCGAGGAACTCCGTCGCGTCGAACGTCTCCGCGCCGCCGGCCGCGAAGGCGGCGGACAGGAGCTGGAAGGCCGGACGGGCCTCCTGGTAGTCGGGCTTCTGGGAGTGTCCCTGCCACGAACCGGCGAGTTCCACCTCGCGGAACGTGTAGTACACGATGCCCTTGTTGCCCAGCACGTAGATGTCGACCTCGCGGCCGGCGTCCTCGAGGAACGCGATGAGCTCGGCGGCCTCCTTGAGGACGTTGTGGTTGTAGCCACCACACATCCCGCGGTCCGAGGTCACCACGAGCACGGCGGAACGCCTGGCGTCCTCCGGCTCGTTGAGCATCCGGTGCTGGACCGACGACGCACTGGCGA
The DNA here is from genome assembly GCF_014145265.1 of Dietzia sp. CW19. Taxonomy (NCBI): domain Bacteria; kingdom Bacillati; phylum Actinomycetota; class Actinomycetes; order Mycobacteriales; family Dietziaceae; genus Dietzia; species Dietzia sp. CW19. Next base: position 4,431 of record NZ_JAALEE010000367.1, read on the forward strand.
GGTCGGTCAGGATGGCGGTGATCTGATCGGCGAACGGCTGGGCCGCCGCGACCCTCGCCTGGGCCTTGGAGATCTGCGAGGTGGCGATCAGCTCCTGGGCCTTGGTGATCTTCTTGGTCGAATTGACCGACTTGATCCGGTCGCGCAGTTCACGCATGTTCGCCATTGCGTCAGATCACTCTCCTCTCGGCCTTGACTCGGATGGCTGTCATCGCAGGCCTCAGGCCTTCTTCTTCTTGGTGACCGTCAGCGTCTCACGGTCGATCTCGTCCTCCGAGAGCGCCTCGGCCTCGGGCTCGTTGACCACCCGCGAACCGTCGGAGGCGACGAAGCCCTCCTTGAACTCGTTGGTCTTGGCCTCGAGCGTCGCCTTGGACTCGTCGGAGAGCGCCGCCCCGCCGTCGATCTGGCTGTAGACGTCGGCAGCGGAGTGCCGCAGGCTCTCGAGCAGCTCGCCCTCGAACCGACGGACGTCCTCGACGGGCACGGTGTCGTAGAAGCCCTCGCCGGCGAGGTAGATCGAGACGATCTGGTCCTCCACGGCGACCGGCGAGTTCTGGTCCTGCTTGAGGATCTCCACCAGACGCTGCCCGCGCTCGAGCTGGGCCTTGGACGCCGCGTCCAGGTCGGAGGCGAAGGTCGCGAAGGACTCGAGGTCGCGGTACGCGGCCAGATCGAGACGCAGCGAACCGGAGACCTTCTTCATGCCCTTGGTCTGGGCGGCGCCGCCGACTCGCGAAACGGAGATACCGACGTTGACCGCCGGGCGCACACCGCGGTTGAACAGATCGGACTCGAGGAACACCTGGCCGTCGGTGATGGAGATGACGTTGGTCGGGATGAACGCCGAGACGTCGTTGGCCTTGGTCTCGATGATCGGCAGGCCGGTCAGGGAGCCGCCGCCCATCTCGTCGGAGAGCTTGGCACAGCGCTCGAGCAGCCGGGAGTGCAGGTAGAAGACGTCACCCGGGTAGGCCTCACGACCCGGCGGGCGGCGCAGCAGCAGCGAGATCGCACGGTAGGCGTCGGCCTGCTTGGACAGGTCGTCGAACACGACCAGGACGTGGGCGCCCTCGTACATCCAGTGCTGACCGATGGCCGAGCCGGTGAACGGCGCGAGCCACTTGAAGCCGGCCGAGTCGGAGGCCGGGGCCGCCACGATGGTGGTGTACTCCATCGCGCCGTGCTCCTCGAGCGTCGCCTTGACGCCCGCGATGGTGGAGCCCTTCTGCCCGATGGCGACGTAGATGCACCGGAGCTGCTTGCTCTTGTCGCCGGACTCCCAGTTGGCCTTCTGGTTGAGGATGGCGTCGATGCAGACCGCGGTCTTGCCGGTCTTGCGGTCACCGATGATCAGCTGGCGCTGGCCGCGGCCGATCGGCGTCATGGCGTCGATGGCCTTGATGCCGGTCTGCATCGGCTCCTCGACGGGCTGACGCTCGAGCACGGACGGTGCCTGCAGCTCGAGGGCGCGGGTACCGGCCGACTCGATGTCGCCGAGGCCGTCGATGGGCTTGCCGAGCGGGTTGACGACGCGGCCGAGGAAGCCGTCGCCGACGGGGACGGAGAGGACGTTCCCGGTGCGGCGCACCTCCTGACCCTGGGCGATCTCGTCGAAGTTACCGAGGATGACCGCACCGATCTCGCGGTCCTCGAGGTTCAGTGCGACTCCGAGGATCCCGCCGGGGAACTCCAGCAGCTCGTTGGCCATCGCCGAAGGGAGTCCGCTGATGTGCGCGATGCCGTCACCGGTGTCGACGACGACGCCGACCTCCTCCTTCGTCGCGTCGGTCGAAACGGTCGAGGTGTAATTCGCAATCGCGCTGCGGATCTCTTCGGAGGAGATCGTCAACTCCGCCATGTCATTCCTGCTCTCAAAGTCGGGATGTGCTTTATGGGTGTGTACCTGAGCCGCCACCGCTGGAACACGGCCGAGTCGCAGCTCGTCTTGTGCCGGACCGGCCGGTCAGCGGAGGGAACGACGCATCGCGTCGAGCCGTCCTGCCACGCTACCGTCGATGATCTCGTCGCCGACGCGGACGACAACGCCGCCCAGAAGTGCCTGATCGACGTCGTTGTGGATGGCGATCTCCCGCCCGTACAGCGTGGCCAGGCGAGCCCGGAGCTCATCCGACTGCTGCTTGGTCAACGGCTCGGCGCTGGTCACCACCGCCACGGAGCGCCCGCGCAGCTCCGCGGCCTGGGTCGAGATCTCCATGATGTCGTCCGCGGGCATGCCGGACGGGCGGTCCACCGCCTGCGAGGCGAGAGCCTCGGTCACCGCGGTGACCTTGCCGTACAGGACCTCCGCGAGAAGCCCCCGCTTGGCTCCCGCCTCCGCGGTCCGGTCAGCGAGGAGCTGCTCTAACTGCGGATCCCCGGCGACAATGCGGCCGAGCCTGAACAGCTCGTCCTCGACGGCCTGGAGCTGGCCCTGCTGGTCCGCCGAACGCAGGAGCGCCTCCCGGCCGAGCCGGATCAGGCCTTCCCGCAACTCACGCGGGTTGGACCAGTCACGGGACACCGCAGCGAGGAGCAGATCGAGGGTGGTCTGGTCGACCTTCCACCCGAACACCCCACGGACCAGGTCCTGTCGGGCCTCCACCGGGGCCGCGGTGTCGGCCACGGACACCCGGAGGGCGCGGTTGTCCTCGAGGACGCGCACGACCTCGAAGAGTTCCTGGCCCACCTTCGCGCCGGTCGCTCCCCCGGACGGGTTCGCCGCCAGGGTCTGCTCCAGTTCGTCCCGGGTCTGGTCGAGCGCTTCGCGACTCGCTGCGTGCATCGGCTCCACTTCCCTTAGTTCTTGCCCGCGCCGGGGACCCGGTCGAGGTCTGCCAGAAAGCGATCGATGGTGCCCGAACGCCGGACCGGATCCGACAGCTGCTCACCCATGAGCCGCTCCGCGAGATCCACGGACTGACGACCCAGGTCACTGCGGAGCTCCGCGATGATCTGCTGGCGCTGCGCGGCGAGCTGCTGGTTGCCCGCGGCGACGATGCGGTCGCTCTCCGCCTGCGCCTCGGACTTCATGTCCGCGAGGATCTGCTGACCCTGGGCACGCGCGTCGTCGCGGATCTTGGCCGCTTCGCTGCGCGCCTCGGCGAGCTGGGCCTTGTACTTGGCCAGCTCCTCCTTCGCCTCGGCCTGGGTCTGCTCGGCACGACGCAGACCGCCTTCGATGCGCTCGGAACGCTCGTCGAGAACCTGCTGGAACTTCGGGAGGATGAACTTCCAGAAGAGCCACAGGATGACTGCGAGCGGGATGAGCGACCAGACGATGTCATACAGCGGAGGAATCAGCGGGTTGGGGCTGTCCTCCAGGGGGAGTGATTCTCCACCCTCGGCCGCCAAGATGGCGATGACGTTGTTCATGGTGCGTCCCTACGAGGTCGGTGGTCGTCGATCAGAACAGGAAGCCGGCGACGATACCGATCAGGGCGAGCGCCTCGGTGAAGGCGATGCCGAGGAACATCGTGGTACGGAGGGTGCCGGCCATCTCGGGCTGACGTGCCATTCCCTCGACGGTCTTGCCGACGAGGATGCCGATGCCGATACCGGGGCCGATGGCGGCGAGGCCGTAGCCGATCGCGCCGTAGCCCCTCACGGTCGACTCGGTGGCCTGGGCGAGAGTGACGATGTCCATGGGGTTTCCCTTTCAGATGGCCGGCGCGGGCTTTCCCGCTCCGGTCGGACGTGAATTGTCGGGTTGACGGGTGGTCGTGTCAGGCCTGACGGCCCGGGTTCTAGTGGCTCTCCGCGTGGAGCGCGAGGTCGATGTACACCGAGACCAGCAGCGCGAAGATGTACGCCTGGAGGAACAGCACCAACAGCTTGAACAGCGTGAAGGCGACCGACAGCAGCGAGGTGCCCACCGCCAGCAGCGTCCAGCCGTTGAACTGCCAGAAGAAGAAGTTCGTGGCGCTGAACAGCAGGACGATGATCAGGTGCCCCGCCAACATGTTGGCCATGAGACGGATGGTCAGCGTGGCCGGGCGGAGGATGAACGTCGACACCAATTCGATCGGGACGACCAGAATGTGCAGAGCCGGAGGAAGCCCCGGGATCACCACGCTCGCCTTGATGAACTTCGCGAACCCGTATCTCTTGGAACCGGCGTAGATGAAGGTCAGGTAGCCCAGCAGCGCGAGCATCAGCGGGAAGCCGATCCTGGCGTTCGGCGAGATGTTGAGTCCCGGGATGATCGTGGGCAGGTTCATCGCGAACACCGCGAAGAAGATCGTCGCGATGATCGGCAGGAAACGGCGTCCCTGCTCCTTCCCCAGGATCTCCTCCGCGATATGGACCCGGACGAAGTCCAGGCAGATCTCGGCGAAGTTCTGGACCCCGCGGGGGACCAACCTGGGGTTCCGCATGGCGAGCATGAAGAAGCCCAGGAGGACCACGGTCATGAGCAGACGGATGATCATGAGCCGGTCCAGCACGAACGCGTCACCGGCGAATCCGGTCAGCCACTGATCGGCAGGGAAGAACTCGTAGTCAATGTTCGGGGGGTGAAACTCGCCCTTGAAGGCCAGAAGCGTGGTACTCAGTGTGTTCTCCCCTGGTCGTGTTGGGCGACGTACGCCCGAGCGCGTTCGGTACGAGTGGCCCGGTGTTCGCGGCCGAGTTGGGATTCCGCGCGACCGCCTCGGGCCGTGGTGCAGCCCGGTGACGTGCTCGTCTCACCGCAGATGAGGATAACACCCTGGTCTCGGGCCGGTGTCACAGGGGGACCCGTCAGCCGGCATCGGGTTCCACGTACGGAGCCCGGGTCTTGAGGACCGCCCACGTCTCCCCCGCCAGGACCACGATCAGAGCGGCGATGACGGTCACGGCGAAGGCGGGCCGCGAGTAGAAGTCGAATCGGGAGAGCGCCGCCACGACCCCCATGGCGGCGAGGAGTTTGACCAGCCAGGTCCCCAGGACGACGGCCGCGGTCGTCTGGGGCGCCGAGTGGGCCGTGGCGATGACCACGATCGCAGTGGTGAGCACGAACGCGCCGCCCACCGCGGCGCCCATCAGCGCACCCCACAGCCCGGGGGTCCCGTCGACGGCGGTCCATGCCGCCGCGCTGATCACGGTGAGCACGACGAGCGCCACCGCGCCGAGCCGCACCGCCTTGCGGAGGCCGGCTGTGTGTGGGCTTTCGGCGGGCTGCGCGGGTGTCGCGGGGATGTCCGTCATGGCGAGCAGCCTAGCGGGGACCGATCGGCCCGTTCGTGTCGCGCTCACCCCTCGAACTCCTCAGGCGCGGGACCAGGGTGGCGGCGAGGACCGCGATGAGTCCGGCGGCCGCGAGCGGGACGATCACCTCGGTGGGGAGCATCGTCGCCCCGACCGCACCGAACGCGATGAGGGAGACCCATGCGTAGATGACCAGAGCGACCCGCCGATGGGAGTGACCGAGGTCGAGCAGGCGGTGATGCAGGTGCATCTTGTCGGGGGCGAACGGACTGCGGCCGGCGCCGACCCGGCGGATCACCGCCAGGACGAGGTCGAGCATCGGAACGAACATGGCGGCCGCGACCACGATCATCGGCGAGAGCAGGACGATCATCTCCTGCGGCCCGTACAGGCTCTGTGAGATCTTCCCGGACGCGCTGGTGGAGGCCGCGGCGAGGACGAGGCCGATCAGCATCGAACCCGAATCGCCCATGAAGATCCGGGCGGGTTGGAAGTTGTGGGGCAGGAAACCCAGCAACGCCCCGGCCAGGACCGCGGTGACGAGTGCCGGGGGGTACGCCCCGACGGTGCCGCCCTGGTCGAGCATGATCCCGACGGAGAACACACAGATCGCCATGGCCGCGATGGCGCCGAGCCCGGCGGCGAGGCCGTCCAGGCCGTCGACGAAGTTCATCGCGTTGACGATCGTCAGGGTGAAGACCACCGTGAGCAACCCCGCCTGGAGTTGGTCCAGGACGAGGATGTTGCCGTCCCCGAACGGGATGTACACCAACGTCCACGAGACGCCCATGGCCACCAGGACGCCGGCCGCTGCCGCCTGACCGGCGAGCTTGGTCACCGCTCCGAGACCGAGGATGTCGTCGACGATCCCCACCAGCACGATCACCCCGCCCGCGATGATCGTCGCCTCCACGTCCGGGGCGAACGGCGGGAACGCCCGGTTGAGAGCCGGGAGCTGCGCGGCCAGGTAGACCGCGACCAGCATCCCGGTGAAGATGCCGACCCCGCCGAGGCGGGGCGTCGGCACGACGTGCACGTCCCGGTCGCGGGGATAGGCCAGGCCCCCGATCGCCGGCGCCACTCCCCTGACCAGACCCGTGACGACGAAGGTGACCAGGCCGGCCGTCACCGCGATGAGCAGGAGCTCGCGGAACGGCACCCCTATTCCCACGGTCAGACCACCCGGTCAGCCACGCAGGGCCGCGGGGTCGGTCCCCAGGACCTCCCCGACACGCTCCGCGCTCACGGCCCCCTCCCGGACGATCCGGGGGGCGGGTCCGGTGAGGTCGACGATCGTCGAGGGCTCCCCCACCGCGCAGGGGCCGCCGTCCAGGTAGACCGCGACCGAGTCGCCGAGTTGGTCACGCGCCTGCGCGACCGTCGTGGCCGGGGGTTGACCTGAGACGTTGGCGCTGGAGACGGCGAGGGGGCCGACCTCCCGCAGGAGCTCTATCGCGACCGGGTGCAGCGGCATCCGGAGCATCACGGTGCCCTGGGTGTGCCCGAGATTCCAGTTCAGTGACGGCGCCTGGTGCACGATCAGGCTCAGACCTCCGGGCCAGAAGGCGCGGATGAGGTCGCGCGCGGTCGCCGAAGTACTCACGACCAGGCCGTCGATGGTCTCCCAGGATCCCACCAGGACGGGGACGGGCATGTCCGGGCCGCGACGCTTGGCCGAGAGCAGGAGGGTGACGGCGTCCGGGTCGAAGGCGTCGGCGGCGATGCCGTAGAGCGTGTCCGTGGGGGTCACGACGAGCCGACCGGCACGTAGTGCGCCGGCCGCGGAACTGAGGCCGACCTCCCGACCGGTGTCCTCGGTGCAGTCGTAGGTGATGGTCACCGGGTGATCCCCTTCCGGGCTCTCGGGTCGACCTCGTCGTCGTCGTGATGATCGCCGCCTGGACGGTCGAGTCTCGTCGCGGTGACGAAGCGCGGGCGTCCGGCGAGGTCGGTGTGCTGCTCCACGGTACCGAAGCATCCCTGTGCCCAGACCACCGCCGCGACCTCGGCGCCGGTCGTGTCGTCGTGCTCCACCGCCAGGTGCCCACCCGGCACCAGGAGGCCGGCCGCGACGCCGACGAGCGGCGTGATGACGGCGAGGCCGTCATCTCCCCCGAACAGTGCGGTCGACGGCTCGTGCCCGAGCACGTCCACCGGGAGCTCGTCGGACCGTGGGATGTACGGCGGGTTGGACACCACCGCGTCGACCCTGCCCGACAGGCCCGCCAGGACGTCGGGGTCCGTGGCGTCACCCGCGTGGACCACCACCGGGGTGTCCCCCGCCGCAACCCGCTCGGCGGCGTTGCGCCGGAGCCACCCGAGCGCGCTCTCGTGAAGTTCGACTGCGTGGACCTGCGCGTCGGGCCTGGCGTGGGCGATCTCGAGGGCCAGCGTGCCGCTACCGGCGCAGAGGTCCACGACGACCGGGCCCGGTCCGACGCCCGGAGGCCGGAGGGCGGACAGCGTGTCCTCGACGAGCAGTTCCGTCTCCGGCCTGGGGATGAAGACCCCCGGGCCCACCGCGAGGTCGAGTCGCCCCGACACGGCCCGGCCGAGCAGGTACTGGAGCGGGGTCCGGTCGCGGGTGCGGGCGGCGACTATCCGTCCGACCTCGGCGACCCCGGCCGCGCCCACCCCCTCGACAAGTGGGAGCGCGGAGCGTCCGACACCCAGGACGTGTGCGCAGATCAACTGCGCCTCCACGAGTGCGGAGTCGATGCCGGCCGCCTGTAGCTCGCGCGCCGCCGACCTCACGACCCCGGTCGCCGGCACGGGGCGGGGGTCCACGGCCTACGCGTCTTCCATACGTCTGCGACGGTCCTCGGCGGCCAGGGCGTCCAGGACCGCGTCGAGGTCACCGTCGAGCACGGCGTCGAGATTGTGCGCCTTGAACCCGACCCGGTGATCCGCGATGCGGTTCTCCGGGAAGTTGTAGGTGCGGATCCGCTCCGACCGGTCGACGGTACGGACCTGGGTGGACCTGCCCTCGGAGGCCTCGGCGCTCGCGGCCTCCTCGGCCGCCGCCTGGAGCCGGGCGGCGAGGACCTCGAGTGCGCGCTGCTTGTTCTGCAGCTGACTGCGTTCGTTCTGACACGTGACGACAGTTCCGGTGGGCAGGTGCGTGATCCGCACCGCCGAGTCGGTGGTGTTGACACCCTGCCCGCCCTTGCCGGACGAGCGGTAGACGTCGATCCGCAGATCCGACTCGTCGATCTCGACCGGCCCCACGTCCTCGGGCTCCGGGAACACCAGCACGCCGGCGGCCGACGTGTGGACCCGGCCCTGCGACTCGGTGACCGGTACCCGCTGGACGCGGTGCACCCCGCCCTCGAACTTCAGTCGCGACCACACGCCCTCGCGGGAGGGGTGCCGGGACCGGATGGAGAACGAGGCGTCCTTGTAGCCGCCCAGGTCGGACTCGGTCACCCCGAGGACCTCGACGACCCACCCGTGCTTCTCGGCGTACCGCGTGTACATGCGGGCCAGGTCCGCCGCGAACAGGGCCGACTCCTCCCCTCCCTCGCCGGACTTGATCTCCATGAGCACGTCGTCCGCGTCATGGGGGTCCCGCGGTGCCAACAGGTCGGCCAGGCGCGACTCCAGGCGCGTGGCCTCGGTCGCCAACCGCTCGGCCTCCTCGGCGAACGACGAGTCGTCACCGGCCAGTTCACGCGCGGCGGACAGATCGCCCCGGGTCGACTCCAGCGCGCGGTAGCACTGCACCACGGGGGTCAGCTCGGCGAATCGCTTGCCCACCCTGCGCGCGGCCACCGGGTCCTCGTGGAGCGCCGGGTCCGACAGCTGCGCCTCGAGGCCCCCGTACTCGGAGAGGACGTCGTCGACCGAGGACGGCGATCGTCCCGGGGCCTCTGTCACTCCTCGTCCTGCGGCAGTGTCGGGGTCGTCTTGGCCACCTGCAACAGGAACTCGTAGTTGGTGTTGGTCTTGCGCAGTTGCGACATCAGGAGGTCGATGGCCTGGTGCGAGTCGAGGCCCGACAGCACGCGCCGCAGCTTGTGCATGACACCGGCCTCCTCGGGCGTCATCAGAAGCTCTTCCTTGCGCGTGCCCGAGGGGCCCACGTCGACCGCCGGGAACACGCGCCGCTCGGCGATGCGCCGGTCCAGTTTGAGCTCGGCGTTGCCGGTGCCCTTGAACTCCTCGAAGATCACCGTGTCGCCGGCGGACCCGGTCTCGACCATCGCCGTGGAGATGATGGTCAGGGACCCACCGTTCTCGATGTTGCGCGCCGCCCCCAGGAACCGCTTGGGCGGATAGAGCGCCGTGGAGTCGACACCACCGGACAGGATGCGCCCCGACGCGGGCGACGAGTTGTTGTAGGCGCGGCCCAGCCGGGTGATCGAGTCGAGGAGGACCACGACGTCCTGCCCCATCTCCACCAGCCGCTTGGCCCGCTCGATCGCGAGTTCGGCGACCTGGGTGTGATCCGACGGCGGACGGTCGAAGGTCGAGGCGATGACCTCACCCTTGACCGACCTCTGCATGTCGGTCACCTCCTCCGGTCGCTCGTCGACGAGCACGACCATGAGGTGGCATTCGGGGTTGTTGACCGCGATCGAGTTGGCGATGTTCTGCAGGATCGTGGTCTTGCCCGCCTTGGGCGGGGAGACGATCAGCGCTCGCTGCCCCTTGCCGATGGGCATGATCAGGTCGATCACGCGGGTAGAGAGGATGTTCTTCTCTGTCTCGAGGCGCAGACGCTGGTTGGGGTAGAGCGGCGTGAGCTTGCCGAACTCCGGACGGTTGCGGGCATCCTCGAGGGGCCCTCCGTTGACCGAGTCGATCCTGACCAGCGGGTTGAACTTCGCCCGGTTCTTGCCACCCTGATTGCCGCCACGACCGCCACCCTGCCCGCCGCCGGGCCCGTCGTTCTGGGTGTCGCTCTGGCCGTCCCGCGGCATCTTGACCGCGCCGGTGATCGCGTCGCCACGACGCAGGCCGTGCTTGCGGATCATGTTCATCGAGACGTAGACGTCGTTCGAACCCGCGAGGTAACCGGAGGTGCGGACGAACGCGTAGTTGTCCAACACGTCGAGGATCCCGGCGACCGGCTGGAGGACGTCGTCGTCCCGCACCTCGGTCTCGCCCTCCGACGGACGGCCACCGCCACCACCGCGGTTGCGCTCACGCCGGCGACGGCTTCGACGACCGCGGCCGCTCCCGTCGTCGTCATCACGGTTCTGACCGTCGCCGCGCGGGCCGTTGTCCCCGCCCTGGTTGCCCTGGTTGCCCTGGGTGCGTTGGTTCCCCGGGTCCCCGCCCTGCTGGTCGCGACCGCGGCCGCGCCCGCCCTGCTGGTCGCGGTTCTGCTGGCTCTGCTGGTCACGACCCTGCTGGTCACGGTTCTGCTGGCCCTGCTGATCGCG
>NZ_JAALEE010000367.1:15094-26088 GCF_014145265.1 Dietzia sp. CW19
CTGATCGGGGTTCTGCTGATCACCGGACTGCTGATCGCGGGCGCGACCGCCCTGCTGACCCTGATCCTGACGACCCGAGCCCTGGTCGTCGCGGTTCTGCCCGCCCCGACGCTGCCGGTTCCCCTGGTTCTGACCCTGCGACTGGTTCTGTGCCTGGTTCTGACCCTGCGCCTGGTTCTGGTTCTGGCCACCGCCGCGCGGGCCGTCCTCGCGACGGTTCCGTTCGCCCTGGTCCTGCCCGTCCCCGCGGCCCCGGCTCTCGGCGGGCGCCTCACCGCCACCCCGAGTCGAACCCTCGTCCGCCTTCCTGGGTTCGCGCGCGGGCTGCTGGCCACTCGGCGGCTTCTGCGCGTCGGACCGGGGGGCACTCTCCGCGGTCGCGGCCGGCGCGGACTGGGCGGGAGCCTGGGACTTCCCGCCGCGGGCGGAGTCGATCATCGCCACCAGATCGCCCTTGCGCTTGCCTGACAGGCCCTTGAGGCCCATCTGCTGCGCCAGGGACTTGAGGTCCGCCAGTCGCATGGCTGCCAGTGCGGCACCCTGCGGAGGCGTGGAGTGGGTTTCCGTCGAGGTCACGGGTGTCCTTTCTGGGCCCGGGCCGAGGCGGTGTCCACCGCTTCGCACCGAGCAACTGTCCGGGACGCGGACGGGCGTCCCGGGTGGCCGCTGAGGCCTTCCGTGGCGGCGAACTGGCCGGACACGGATTCGTCTGAGGGGGATGTACACGAGGTGACGCCCACCGCGCCGACGTCATGTTGACCGTCGACTACGGACGAGACCCACTCACGGGCACGACAATCCCAGTTGACCACTCGCCGTTCGGCCGCTCCCACCGTGACCTACTCACGAGCTGCCGTCCGCCGAGGCGGACGGTGAACTGGAGATGTCTCGGGATGCGGGGACGACCGGGCGTCCGTGGCTTCGGCAAGCATACTACCCGCAGTCGGTCTCCACACGCGTCCCCCTCGCGAGTCCCACGGGCGTGTCCGCATCCCGGTCGACGGGCGGTAACCTACAGCCCACTGCGGCCGCGCGGAAGGAGGTCTGATGTTCGGAACGATGCTCGACACCCCGTTGCTCGTGTCCCGGATCCTCGACCACGCCGCAGAGCGCCACTCCGGCTCCACGGTCACCGGTTTCGTCGGGGACATGGAGCCCCGGACCCTTCGGTTCGACGTGATCGCCGCCAGGGCCGCGGCCCTGGCCCACGCCCTCACCGATCTCGGCGTGGGCGAGGGTGACGTCGTGGCCGTTCTGTCCGGCAGCCGCACCGAGGTCGTCGAGTCGCTGTTCGCGATCCCGTCGATGGGAGCCGTCGCGCTGTCGGTCAACGTCCTTAGGTCCCGGTCCTTCCTCCTCGCGGCGCTCCGCGACAACGACGTCTCCGTCGTGTTGGTGGATCCCGAACTGCTCTCTCTCGCACTCGAGGTGGTCGCCGACCTGGAGCACGTGCGCCACCTCGTCGTCTTCGACGCCCGGGTCGCCGGGGACACCACCGACCTGTCCGGGGACGGTCACGAGGTGGAACTCCACGCCCTGGAGGCCCTCCTCGACGGACGGCCGACCACCTATCAGTGGCCCGAGCTGGACGAACGCGCCGCGGCGGCGCTGGCCTACACCTCCGGCACGACCGGCCTGTCCAAGGCGGTGGCGTTCACCCACCGCTCGATCTGGCTGCACTCGATGCAGATGTGCATGGCCGAGAGCGCGGCGCTCCGCAGCGGGGACACCGTCCTGACGACCGTGCCGATGTACCACGTCCTGTCCTGGGGCCTGCCCTACGCGGCGTTCATGACCGGGGCGAGCATCATCACCGCCCGGCCGCGACCTGGTCAGGCCATGCACTCCGGCCGCGACCTGGCCGATCTGCTCGCCACGTTCAGACCCAACAAGGTCGCGACCACGCCGGCCTCCCTGCAGCGCCTCCTCCGCCGGCTGGAGACCAACCCCCAGCCGCTCGGCCACCTGGGCGAGGTCCTGGTCGGCGGCTCGCCGGTGCCGGAGGCGCTGTTCGACGCGTTCGTCACGCGACACGGGGTCACCATCATGCAGGCCTACGGCCTGACCGAGTCGAGCCCGATCGCCACGTTCGCCCGGGCCGACCCCCATTCGTCCGCGACCCACCGCCGGGCACAGATCCTCGGGCAGGGCAGGTTCCCCGCCGGGGTCGAGGCCCGGATCGTCGAAGCCGGGCGTGTCCTGCCGAACGACGGGTGGTCGGTCGGCGAGCTACAGATCAGAGGACCCTGGGTCACCGCACGCTATCTCGGCGACGACGCGACCGACCGGTTCGTCGACGGTTGGCTGCGCACCGGGGACATGGCGACCATCTCCCCCAGGGGCTACCTCGACGTGGTCGACCGGGTGGACGACATCATCGCCTCGGGGGGCGAGCTGATCTCCTCGGTGGAACTCGAGCACGCCGTCCTGCGGGACGAGCGGGTGGCCGATGCCGCGGTGATCGGCGTACCGGACGAACGCTGGGGCAACCGCCCCATGGTCCTGGTCCACCTCAAACCCGGCGCGTCCGCCACCGCGCGGGCGCTCTGGGAGTCGCTGGAGGGCCATGTGGAACTGTGGAAGCGACCGGACCACTGGGCGTTCGTCGACGACATCCCCCGCACGTCGGTCGGAAAGTACGACAAGCGGGCGATCCGTGCCCTCCACGCCGACGGGGCCTATCAGGTCACGACCATCTCACCGGGCTCCACCACCTGACCGGGGTCACGGCCCGGCCGTGAACCCCCGTCGTGCGAGCGGACCTCCTCACTCCCCGACGAGAACCCGGGCGCCCTCCGCGATCCGGAGATCCAGGACCTGCCATCCCTGCGCCTCGGCGTCCCCGCGCAGGTCCGCGGGCAGCGCGGAGGTCCCCAGCACCAGGACGGTGGGGCCCGCCCCGGAGACCGTCGCGGCGAGTCCACGGTCCCGGAGCCGGCCGACCCACTCGGTGGTGCCGACGAGCGCCGGGGCCCGGTAGGACTGGTGGAGCCTGTCCTCGGTCGCGGCCAGGAGGAACTCCGGGTGCGAGGCCAGGGCCACCGACATCAGTGCGGCCCGACTGGCGTTGAAGGCCGCGTCCTCGTGGGGGACCATCTCCGGGAGCAAGCCCCGGGTCTGCGCCGTCGACGAGGTCTCGGCCGGCACCAGCACGGTGGCGACGATCGTCGGATCGACGTCCATGCGCACCGCGCGGTAGGTCACGGCGGTCGCCGATCGCTCGGTCCACGAGACCACGACCCCGCCGAGCACGCTCGCCGCCGCGTTGTCGGGATGCCCCTCGAACTCGCTCGCGAGCTGTACCAGGTGCTCGTCGGTCAACACGCCGCCCATGAGACCGTTCGCCGCGACCAGTCCCCCCACCGCGGCGGACGCGGAGGACCCGAGACCCCGGGAGTGCGGTATCGCGTTGGTACAGGCGATCCTGACCCCAGGGGCGCCCGTGCCGCCGGCCCGCAGTCCCGCCTCCACCGCCTTCGCTACCAGGTGGGAGGCGTCGGCGGGGACCTGACCGGCCCCCTCGCCCGAGACCTCGAGCTCGAGCCCCGAGCCGATGGTGGTCACCGTGATGGTGTCGTACAGGCCCAGCGCCACGCCCAGGGCGTCGAAACCCGGCCCGAGGTTGGCGCTGGACGCGGGCACCTCGACGGTGACCGAGCGACCGACCGGCAGGATACGTCCCCCGGAGCTGCCGAAGACCTCGGGGCCGGTACCGGTCACGTCGCTCATTCCAACCCGAGAGCGCCGGCGACGGCGGTCGGATCCACCGGGATGGCCTCCACCTCGGGCATGCCCAGGAGGGCGGTGTCCGGGTCCTTGAGCCCGTTGCCGGTGACGGTGCAGACGATCGTCTGACCGGGCTCGAGTTCCCCGTTGGCGTGCGCGTCGAGCAGTCCCGCGACCGACGCCGCGGAGGCCGGCTCCACGTACACGCCGTCCTTGCCCGCAACGGTGCGGTACGCCTCGAGGATCTGCTCGTCGGTGCGCTTGCGGAACGTGCCACCGGACTGGTCACGGGCGGCGACGGCGCCGTCCCAGGACGCCGGCGCGCCGATGCGGATGGCGGTGGCGATGGTCTCCGGGTTCTTGACCGGCGCCCCGTCCACGAGGGGCGCCGCGCCCGCGGCCTGCACGCCCATCATCCGCGGGCGGGTCGAGACGATGCCGTCCGCGTGGTACTCGCTGTAGCCCTTCCAGTACGCGGTGATGTTGCCCGCGTTGCCCACCGGGAGGAAGTGCAGATCGGGTGCGCGTCCGAGCACGTCGACGATCTCGAACGCGGCGGTCTTCTGGCCCTCGATCCGCACCGGGTTGACCGAGTTGACCAGACCGATCTCCGCGTACGTGGCGGTGGTCTTACGGGCCAGCTCCAGGCAGTCGTCGAAGTTGCCGTCCACCTGGATGATCGTCGCCCCGTGCATGACCGCCTGCGCCAGCTTCCCCGCCGCGATCTTGCCCTGCGGGATGAGAACCGCGCAGCCCATCCCGGCGCGGGTCGCATACGCGGCGGCCGAGGCGGAGGTGTTCCCGGTCGAGGCACACAGGACGGCCTTCTGGCCCCTCGCCCTGGCGTCGGTGACGGCCATGGTCATGCCGCGGTCCTTGAACGAGCCCGTCGGGTTGAGGCCCTCCACCTTGAGGTAGACCTCGCACCCCGTGACCCCTGAGAGGTAGGGCGCCGGGAGGAGCGGGGTCCCGCCCTCGAAGAGCGTCACCGGCTCCCAGGCGTCCCCGATCGGGAGCCGGTCGCGGTAGGCCTCGATGAGGCCGGGCCAGCGGTGGTGCACGGGCTGATGGGTGCTGCTCATTCGGTGTCCACTCCCTCGAGTCGGATGACGCTGGTGATGACCGAGACCGCGTCCTGGTCGGAGAGCGCGGCGACCGTGTCGGCGAGCGCGCGCTCCGAGGCACGGTGGGTCAGGACGGTGAGCTCCGCGGTGGGCTCGGAATCGTCGAGCTCCGACTCCGGGAACTCGACCTCGGTCTGCCGCACCTGGGCGATGGACACCCCGTGGCGGGAGAACTCGGCGGCGACCAGCGCCAGCACCCCGGGCTTGTCGGCCACACGCATCCGCACGTGGTACCGCGTGGAGACCTCGTCCATCGAGGCCACGGGGAGGGCCGCGTAGGTCGACTCGCCGGGTGCGCGACCCGAGTCCACCTTGTTGCGGGCCGCCGCGACCATGTCCCCGAGCACGGCGGAGGCGGTCGGGGAACCTCCCGCACCCTGCCCGTAGAACATGAGACGGCCGGCCGCCTCCGCCTCCACCACGACGGCGTTGAAGGCGCCGTTGACGGTGGCGAGCGGATGGCTGTTGGGCAACAACGCGGGGTACACGCGCGCCGAGACGGCCTCGCTGCCGTCCTCCCGCCGCAGCTTCTCGCAGATCGCGAGCAGCTTGATGGTGCAGTCCATGTCCCGGGCGGAGGCGAAGTCGTCGGGCGAGATCCTGGAGATCCCCTCCCGGTAGACGTCGCCCGCCGTCACCCGGCTGTGGAATGCGATCGAGGCCAGGATCGCGGCCTTGGCCGCCGCGTCGTACCCCTCGACATCCGCCGTGGGATCGGCCTCCGCGTACCCCAGCCTGGAGGCCTCCGCGAGGGTCTCCGCGTAATCGGCGCCCGTGGCCCCCATCGCGGAGAGGATGTAGTTGGTGGTGCCGTTGACGATCCCGAGGACACGCTCGACCTGGTCGCCGGCCATCGAGCGACGCAGCGGTCCGATCACCGGGATCGCGCCGGCCACGGCCGCCTCGAAGTACAGGTCGGTGCGGGTCGAGTCCGCGGCCTCCGCCAGTTCGTCGGTGTACTCGGCCAGCAGCGCCTTGTTCGCGGTGACCACGGCCTTGCCGTGACGGAGCGCCTCGAGCAGGAGGGGACGCGGCACGTCGATGCCGCCCATCAGTTCGACGACGACGTCGACGTCGTCCCGGGAGACGAGCGAGGCCGGGTCCGCGGTCAGGAGCTCCGGGTCCACCCCGCGATCGCGGGTCAGGTCGCGCACGGCGACACCCCGGAGGGCCAACGGGGCCCCGATGCGGGAGGCGAGAGCCTCCGCGTTCTCCGTCATGTAGCGGATGACCTCGGTGCCGACGGTGCCCATTCCGAGCACCGCCACTCCCACGGGTCGCACGCCTGACGCCGTTGCGTCGCTCACTGTCCCACCTCCAAGCTCGTCAGATCGTCCAGGGTTTCACGTCGGAGCACCAGGCGTGCCCGTCCGTCGCGGACCGCGACCACCGCGGGCCGCCCGATCAGGTTGTACCGGCTCGACATCGAGTAGCAGTAGGCCCCGGTCGCCGCGACGGCCACCAGGTCACCCGCACCGACGTCCTCCGGCATCCACAGGTCACGCACCACCACGTCACCGCTCTCGCAGTGCTTGCCCACGAGCCTCGCCACGACGGGTTCCGCCGACGAGGCGCGGCCCACCAGCCGGGCGTCGTACACGGCGTCGTACAACGCCGTCCGGATGTTGTCGCTCATCCCGCCGTCGACACTGATGTAGCGGCGGCTCTCCCCACCCGCGAGCTCGACGTCCTTGACCACGCCCACCTCGTAGAGGGTGACGGTGCCGGGTCCGGCGATCGCCCGGCCGGGTTCGACGACCAGCGTGGGGGGCGCGAGGCCGACGTCCCGTGAGAAGCCGTCGACGATCTCCGTCAGGGCGGCGGCCAGCTGGGCGACCGGGGGCGGGTCGTCGGAGGCGACGTAGCTGATGCCCAGTCCGCCACCCAGGTCCAGGTGATCGAGCTGGGCCGTGCGCTCGACACCGAACTCGTCGACGATGTCGCGCAGGAGGCCGATCACGCGGCGCGCGGCGAGTTCGAAGCCGTCGACGTCGAAGATCTGGGACCCGATGTGGCTGTGCAGGCCGGTGAGCCGGATGTGCGGTGCCTCGAACACCCCGCGGACGGCCGCCATCGCCGCACCGCCAGCGAGGGAGAACCCGAACTTCTGGTCCTCGTGGGCGGTGGCGATGAACTCGTGGGTGTGCGCCTCCACGCCCACCGTCACCCGGATGAAGACGTCCTGGACCACGCCCTCCTCGGCGGCGATGCGGTCGAGCAGGGCGATCTCGGACATCGAGTCGAGGACGACGTGCCCGACCCCGCTGCGCACGGCGAGCCTGAGTTCGTCGGTGGACTTGTTGTTGCCGTGCACGGTGATCCGGTCCGTCGGGAACCCCGCACGAAGGGCCACCGCGAGCTCGCCACCGGAGGCGACGTCCAGGCTCAACCCCTCCTCCGCCACCCAGCGCGCCACCTCGGTACACAGGAACGCCTTGGACGCGTAGTGGACCCGGTCGGCGCCCCCGAAGGCCTCCGCCATCTCGCGGCAGCGCGAGCGGAAGTCGTCCTCGTCGATGACGAACAACGGGGTGCCGAACTCGGCCGCCAGCTCATCCGCCGCGACCCCGGCGAACTCCACCACCCCGTCCCCGCGACGACCCGCACCGCGCGGCCAGACCGCCGGATCCAGGGCCATCACCCCGCCCGCGTCGGTGGGACGCTCGCCGATCCCGGGCGCGTGCGGGAACTCGTGCCGGGACCCGGCCGGGTGCGCGCTCACATCTTCTCCGGGGCGGTGACGCCGATCAGCCGCAGTCCGTTGGCCAGCGTCTGTCGGGTCGCCGTGCTGAGCGCGAGCCGGGCGGCGTGGAGCGGCCCCGCCTCCTCGTCACCCATCGGCAGGACGCGACACGTGTCGTAGAAGCGGTGGTAGGCGCCCGCGAGTTCCTCGAGATACCTGGCGACCCGGTGCGGTTCGCGCAGCTCGGCCGCGCTCGCCACGACCCGGGGGAACTCACCGATGGTCCGGATGAGCGCGCCCTCCCGGTCCTCGACCAGGAGCGCGAGGTCGGCGGCGTCGGTGGTGACCCCCAGGTCGGCGGCGTTCCGGGCGAGGGAACACAGGCGGGCGTGCGCGTACTGGACGTAGAAGACTGGGTTGTCGTTGGTCGCCGACGTCCACAACTGCAGATCGATGTCCATGGTCTGGTCCACCGAGGAGCGGATGAGCGCATACCGAGCGGCGTCCACCCCGATCGCGTCCACCAGGTCGTCGAGCGTGATGACGGTGCCGGCGCGCTTGCTCATCTTGACCGGGACGCCGTCCCGAACGAGGCTGACCATCTGCCCGATGAGGACCTCGATCGCCGCGGGGTCGTCCCCCAGTGCCGCCGCCGCGGCCTTGAGACGGGCGATGTACCCGTGATGGTCGGCACCGAGCATGTAGATGCACAGGTCGAAACCGCGGTCCCGCTTGTCCAGGAAGTAGGCGATGTCACCGGCGATGTAGGCCGCGTTGCCGTCGGACTTGAGGACCACACGGTCCTTGTCGTCCCCGAAGTCCGTGGAGCGCAGCCACCAGGCGCCCTCGGACTCGTACAGGTTGCCGTTGCCCTTGAGCACCTCGATCGCCCGGTCGACGGCGCCGGAGGTGAACATCGAGTTCTCGTGGGTGTAGACGTCGAAGACAGTGCCGAACTCCGCGAGCGACGCCTTGATGTGGGTGAACATCAGATCGACGCCCGTGGCGCGGAACGTCTCGAGCCCCTCGGCCTCCGGCAGCTCGAGGACGTCCGGGTGCTCCGCGACGACCCGGGCGGCGATGTCGTCGATGTACGCTCCCGCGTACCCGTCCTCCGGTGTCGCCTCGCCGCGGGCCGCGGCGGCCAGCGACCTGCTGAACCGATCGATCTGGGCACCGTGGTCGTTGAAGTAGTACTCCCGGGTCACCTGCGCACCGGATGCCTCGAGCACGCGCCCGAGGGCGTCGCCGACCGCCGCCCAGCGGGTGCCTCCCAGGTGGATGGGGCCGGTCGGGTTGGCGGAGACGAACTCGAGGTTCACCCGACGACCGGCCATCGCGTCCCCGGCGCCGTACGCCTCGCCCTGCTCGATGACGGAGGCCACGAGCGACCCCTGGGCACCGGAGTCGAGGCGGATGTTGAGGAATCCGGGGCCGGCGATGTCCGCCGACGCCACACCGGGATCGGCGGCGAGCGCGGTGGCGATCTCCTGCGCCAGATCCCGCGGAGAGGCTCCGACCTTCTTGGCCAACTGCAACGCGATGTTGGTGGCGTAGTCGCCGTGTTCCGGGTTGCGCGGGCGTTCGACCGTCACCGTGTCCGGCACCACCGAGATGTCGGCTCCACGCTCGGTGAGAACGGTGATGAGAGCGGCGCGGATGACGGCGGCGAGGTCGGCGGGAGTCACGTCTTCCTATCCTAGGTGTCGGCACGTCGGCAGCGGAATCGGACACCGGCGTCCGCCCGCCCTCGCGACGCGGGCGGGCCCGATGCGGTCACGATCCCGCCCCGGTGCTACGATCGGTCTCGCTGTTCAGCAGGGCGGTTCGAAGTAGTCGCCCGGCGATCGGCCTCCGGCCCGGAAAGGCCGGTATCCCGCCCTCGTAGCTCAGGGGATAGAGCGTTGGTTTCCGGTACCAAAGGTCAGGGGTTCGATTCCCTTCGGGGGCACCACGACAGCGGGGCCCGGGCTTCTCAGCCCGGGCCCCGCTGTCATTTCCGTTCGTACTCTCCGGCGCGACCCCGGACCCGATCAGCTCGGCAGGGTGATCCCGTCGACCTCGCCGATGCGGGTGACCACCCGCTCGAAGATCTCGGTCAGTGTGCCGACCTCCTCCGGGGTGAGGACGTCGACCAGAAGCTCGCGGACCTTCTCCACGTGCATGGGGGCCACCCGGGCGATCGCCTCGGCGCCCTCCGCGGTGAGGGTGACGATGGTGCCCCGGCCGTCTTCCGCGCACTCCCCCTTGGCGACGAGTCCCCGGGCCTCCATCCGCCTGACCTGATGCGACACACGGCTGCGGTCCCAGCCGAGAGCCGCCCCCAGATCACGGGCGCGCAGGCCCCGACCGTCCGCCTCGCTCAGGCTGACCAGCACCGAGTAGTCGGACTGGGACATCGACGCGTCGCGCTGGAGCTGGCGTTCGATCGCGAGGTCGAGCAACTGATTGACTTCCCGGTACCGGCGCCACATGCACTGTTCTTCATCGCTCAACCAGCGTGTCTCGCTCATGGGGCTATTACAGCACGGCGACCCGCCGCTGCGTCCTCCAGCCACCGGCCCGCCGCGGACCGGCCGGACCGCCCTCAGTCGCGGGCCGATGCCGACCTGCGCATGACGTGGGTGCGCGCGCTGCCGACACCCGCGAAGCGTGAACGGTCGCAGGTGAGGACGATGACCTGTGACGTGGAGGCCGCAGCGGCGATGACCGCACCCATCGTGAGGCGACGGGAGGGATCGGTGTACCCCATGGTGTCGTCGAGGAACACCGGGACACCGTTGTCCCCCACGAGTCTGGCGCAGGCGATTCTGACGATCACGGCCAGCTGTTCCCTGGCCCCGCCGGACAGGGAGTCGTAGTCGACGGAGACCTCCCCGATCCTCCGGCTGAGAATGGTGAGGTCCTCCCCCAGTCGCACGTCGAACTCGCGCCCGTAGACCAGTCGCCCGAGTTCGACCACCGCCCGGTGGAACGGCTCCTGGTAGGCCCGGAGAGCCTCGGACCGTCGTTGTTCGAGGGTCCGGTAGAGCAGGTCCGCCGCGCGTGCCCGCCGCCACAGGGCGGAGTTCTCCCTCTGCGCGGCCTCGACCTCACGTTCCGCCACCGCGACGTCCCCGAGCCGTCCCTGGTCTCCGATCGCGTTCACCCGACCGAGCGCTGTGGCCACCGCCGACGCGCACTCCCTCTCCTCGGCGACGAGGGCGGCCAGTGAGGCTCGCGCGTTCTCGAGGAGTTCCGGCGGCGCGTCGGCGAGCGTCTCGTCCAGTCGGGCCCGCGCCTGACGCGCGGTCTCCCTTCTGGAGTCCACCTCGAACGTCGTCCTCTCCACCGCGGCCTCGAGCTCCGCGTCCGGCGTCACGGCCCGTGCGGCGGCGAGCGCGTCCTCGCACCCCTGCAGCCGGTCCGCGGCCTCCGCGGCCAACGCGCCCCTGGTGGCGAGGTCGGTTCGCAGAGTCTCA
>NZ_JAALEE010000368.1:0-1329 GCF_014145265.1 Dietzia sp. CW19
CGGCCCGGCGGTCAGAGGTGGCGCGTGGTGTCGATCCCGAGGTTCATCCCCGCCAGTCCGCGCGGCCGGACGGCCAGTCCGTCCGCGATCTCCCTGTACGCCCTGCCGGACGGTGAATCCGGCTCCGCCAGGACGATCGGGGTTCCCTCGTCGCCGTGCTCCCGGACGGCCTGCTCGAGCGGCACCTGGCCGAGCAGGCGCACCGGTGCCCCCACGGAGCGTGAGAGGTTCGCCGCGACCTCGGCCCCACCGCCGGTGCCGAAGACGTCCATGCGGGTGCCGTCGGGGAGTTCGAGCCACGACATGTTCTCGATGACGCCCGCGATCCGCTGACGGGTCTGGAGAGCGATCGACCCCGCCCGCTCGGCCACCTCGGCGGCGGCCTGCTGCGGTGTGGTCACCACGAGGATCTCCGCCGACGGGATGAGTTGGGCGATCGAGATGGCGACGTCACCCGTTCCCGGCGGTAGGTCCATCAGCAGCACGTCGAGGTCGCCCCAGTATACGTCGGCCAGGAACTGCTGGAGGGCGCGGTGCAGCATGGGGCCACGCCACACCACCGGGGTGTTCCCCTTGGTGAACTGGGCGATCGAGATGACCTTGACGTCGTGCGCGACCGGCGGCAGGATCATCTGCTCGACCTGGGTGGGCCGGGCATCGGTGCCCAGCATTCGGGGGATCGAGTGGCCGTAGATGTCCGCGTCGAGGACGCCCACGGACAGTCCACGGGACGCGAGCGCCGTCGCGAGGTTGACCGTGGCGGTGGACTTGCCCACGCCCCCCTTGCCCGAGGCGACCGCGTACACGCGGGTGAGGTTCCCCGGTTGGGCGAACGGGATGACGGGTTCGGCCGCGTCCCCCCGGAGGTGCTTGCGCAGTTCCGTGCGCTGCTCGTCGTTCATCACGTCGAGCTCGACCACGACCTCGCCCACACCGGCGACGTCCGAGACCGCGGTGCGGACCCGGTCGGTGATCGTGTCCCGCATCGGGCACGTGGCCACCGTCAGGTAGATGCCTATCTCGACCCGGCCGGATCCCTCGTCGATGTCGACGCCCTTGACCATGCCGAGCTCCGTGAGCGGCTTTCTGATCTCCGGGTCGTCGACCTTGGCCAGGGCGGCGCGGATCGCTTCTTCGCTGGGTGCACTCATGATGCCCCGAGTCTAGGCGTCGGGGTCCGGGCGGGCGATTCAGGCAGGCGGCGGCACGCAGAACGGTGCGATGCAGGGGAGCTCGAACACCGGGAGCCCGGGTGGGGCCGGCGCGACCTGGGCCGGCGGCGCAGGGGGACGAGGCGCCGGCGCGTTCTCCGGGGACGGCGACGGGGAC
>NZ_JAALEE010000369.1:0-5858 GCF_014145265.1 Dietzia sp. CW19
CCACTGTCGACCCCACTGTCGACCCCGCTGTCGCGGACCACGGTCACGGACCCCGTCCGCACCGTGACGTCGTACTCGCGGAGCTCCTCGCGGCCCCGGCGGAGCAGCTCGAGCGGATCCATCCCCTCGTGGCCGAGGACGCCGTGCATGTGTGCGGCGAAGCGGTTGCGCGGTTCGCCGGCGTCGACGACGAGCACGCGGCGGCGCGCCCGGCCCAGCATCAGCGCCGCCGACAGCCCCGCGGCCCCGCCGCCGATCACGATGGCGTCCCAGTGTTCCTCGATGTCCTTGTTCGTGTGCATGACAACAGTTCACGCCTGGTGTGCGTAAACTGCAAGGAGATTTGCACTATTGGCAAGGAGTTGCGTGTGACGGAGGAACTCAGGCAGGTCGGGACGCGATTGCGGGCGTACCGCCACAGCAAGGGCTGGACCCTGGACGAGTTGGCCGAGCGCGCGGACATGTCGGCCAGCACGCTCTCCCGTCTCGAATCGGGCAAAAGACAGGCCAGCCTCGAGCTGCTCCTGCCGCTCACCCGCCAGTTGGGGATCAGCCTCGACGATCTGGTGGCGCCGTCGACCGTGGACCCCAGGGTGCGGCGTCCGGTGATCCACCGGGACGGGATGGTGATCGCGCCCCTGGCTCCCGAGGGGTCATCGGTGGGCACCTACAAGATCACCTACCCGCCGGCGAGTGCCGCGCCCGAACCCCGGGTCCACGACGGCTACGAGTGGTTCTACGTCCTGTCCGGCAGGTTACGCCTGGTCCTGGGCGACCAGGAGCTGATCCTGACCCGGGGTGAGGCAGCGGAGTTCGACACCAAGATCCCGCACAGTCTGTCGGCCGCCGGGGCGCGGCCGGCGCAGGTGATCAGCATCTTCAACGACGACGGGGTGCGGATGCACACGCACACCGCGAGCTCATGAGGCCTCCCGGCCTCCCGGTTTGGTCGGTCGCCCGGACGTGCTGGTAAGGTATCCCTCGCTGCTCGAGAGGGCGGCACCGTCGCCCGCGAGGGTGCCGGGGGGCTATAGCGCAGTTGGTAGCGCGTCTCGTTCGCATCGAGAAGGTCAGGGGTTCGATTCCCCTTAGCTCCACGGAGAGATGTCCCGGACCATCGAGTCAGATGGCCCGGGACATCCGTCATTTGCTGGAGGAACGGCGACCGATGAACACCGATGTGGGCGGCAAGTGGCTGTTCCTCGCCGCGGCGATCGCCCTCGAGGTGGCGGGCTCGCTCTCACTGAAGGGGGCGCTCACCACGCCCGCGCTCTACGCGATGGTGGCCGTCGGGTACGTGGGCGCGTTCGCCTTCCTGGCCCTCACCCTGCGGGCGGGCGTGCCGCTCGGGGTGGCGTACGGCATCTGGGGGGCCTCCGGCGTCGCCCTGACGGCGGGCCTGTCGTCCCTGATCTACCACGAGCCGCTGACCCCGCTGATGATCGCGGGCATCGCGGTGATCATCGCCGGGGTGTTGTGCGTCGAACTGGGATCCCAGCGCGCCCGGTCACGCGCCGAGGGGGCCGGCTGATGGCCTGGGCCTATCTCGCCGTCGCGATCTCCTTCGAGCTCGCCGCGACGCTCTCGCTCCGGATGGCCGTCGACAACGCGCGGTGGTACGCCGCCGTCGTGCCCGGCTACCTGGTGGCCTTCGTCTTCCTCTCCCTGACGCTGGCCGAGGGGATGCCGCTGGGGGTCGCCTACGGGATCTGGACGGCCGCCGGCGTGGCTCTGGCCGCGGTCCTGAGCCGGCTGCTCTTCCGCGAACCCCTCACGCCGTTGATGGGTGCGGGGATCGTCCTGATCGCCGGCGGGGTGTTGCTCGTGGAGCTGGGCGCGGGCGTCTGAGGGCAGTGGCCCCGATCGTTAACACGGGGTTCATTACCACCACGATTCGCGCGGACGCGCCTGAGTAATGTTCTGCGTCATGGCGATACCCGCGTCCGAGGGCGACGACGAACCGGGGACCCCCTCGACGGTTCAGCGATTCATCGACGAGACCCCCCGCTGGCGGGACGGCACCCCCGCGGTCGCCGGCGGCATGACGAGCATGCAGGGCAGGATCTGGTGGCTCGCCTCGGCGGGGAAGTTCTTCGAGGGGCTTATCGTGTTCCTCATCGGGGTGGCGCTGCCCCTGATCACCGCCTATTGGTCCCTCTCTGCCGTGGAGACCGGTCTCCTCACCGCGGCGCCTCTGGCCGGGATCATGGTCGGCGCCACCGCGCTCGGTGGGCTCTCGGACCGGTTCGGCCGCAGACAGATGTTCCTCATCGAGATGGTGCTGTTCACCGTGTTCCTGCTCGGCGCCACCGTGGCGCCCGGGTTCGCCGTGTTCCTGGTGTGCCTGTTCGGGATGGGCACCGCTCTGGGGTGCGACTACCCGACCGCGCACGCGATGATCTCCGAGACGCAGTCCACCGCCGGCCGCGGAAGACTGGTGCTGTCGGCGTTCGCGTTCCAGGCGGTCGGGGCCGTGGCGGGGACCCTGGTCGGTGTCGCGATCCTCAGCACCACCGACTCGCTCGACTCCTGGCGGCTGATGTTCGGCGTCGTCGTGGTGCCGGCGGCACTCGTCGCCGTCGGCCGGTTGTTCATCGTCCAGAGCCCGCACTGGCTCGCGAACGTCGGTCGCCACGCGGAGGCCGAGGTCGAACTCAGGAAGCTCCTCGACCGCACGCCGCAGTACCCCTCGGTCGTGACACTCTCGGCAGACCGGGGCGCGGACGAGGCGGAGACCAAGGACGTCCGCGCGCTGTTCGCGGCCCCGTGGCGTCGGTCGACCATCCTGGCATCGGTGCCGTGGTTCCTCCGGGATCTGAGCACCTACGGCATCGGCATCTTCACGCCGACGATCATCGCGACCACGCTCGGGAACGTCGCCAGTAGCGGGTCCTCGTCGTCGGCCATCATCCACAAGGATCTGCTCGGCGCCAAGGGGGCCGCCCTCATCGACGTCTTCCTCCTGGTGGGCATCCTGGTCGCCATCGTGTTGGTCAACCGGTGGGGTCGAATGCGGTTGCAGATGCTGGGGTTCCTCGGCTGCGCGACCGGGCTGGCGATCGCCGCGTCGTCCACCCTCGCCCACGGGTCGGTGCAGACGGTGCTCGTCTTTGCCGGTTTCATCCTGTTCCAGTTCATGACCAACCTCGGGCCCAACTCGATGACCTATGTGGTGGCGGGGGAGGTGTTCCCGACCGCACTGCGCGGGACGGGTGCCGGCATGGCGGCGTCCATCGCCAAGTCGGGCGCGGTGCTGACCTCGTTCCTGTTCCCGATCCTTCTGGTCACCTGGGGCACCGGCGCAGTCCTGGCGATCCTGGTGGGGACATCCCTGCTCGGGGCTCTCATCACGTGGCTGTTCCGCATCGAGACCACCGGCAGGAGCGTCGAGGAGGTCGACTCGATGTACGAGGAGCATCCGGAGCAGGCGGAGCCCGCCCAGCGCTGATACCGGTCAGTCCACCTGTGGCACTGTGGGCGGTATGCCGTCTCCTCGGGTCGCCATCACCTTCTGTACGCAGTGCCGGTGGATGCTCCGCGCCCAGTGGTACGCGGGCGAGCTTCTCCAGACTTTCGAGAGCGAGATCGGCGAGATCGCGCTCGTGCCTGCCACCGGCGGCACGTTCCGGATCGATGTCGGCGACGAGCAGGTCTGGAACCGCAAGAGGGATGGCGGATTCCCCGAGATCACCGAACTGAAGCGGGCTGTCAGAGATCTCGTCGCTCCGGGGAGGTCGCTCGGTCACGCCGACCGGGTCGAGCCCACCGACTAGCCACAGGGGTCGTCCCTGGCGGATCCGCGGGGCGCCCGTTCGTCGTGGACGCACCCGTAATCCACGCAAAGTCCACTTTGAGGTAAGCGAACTCTGATGTGCTGAGGTGCAGGCGGTGAGCGCCGCCCTCGACGACCCCAGGGAGAGCGACATGTCCGGAAGACTTCTCACCGTGTGCGGCGTGGCCGCCGTAACCCTCCTCGCGGGCGCCGGGACCGCGAACGCGCAGCTCGGTTCCGTCACCGGTTCGCTTCCGGGGTCGACCAGCGGGCCGGTCGGTTCCACGGCCACCGCGGTCTGCAACGTCGGTAGCGTGGCCAACCTCGCCGGGGCCGGACTGCCGACCAGCGCGGTCTGCTCGGTCGCACCGGCGCTGGGCAGGTCGATCGACCACCTGCTCGCCGGAGACACCAACGGTTCGGTCTCCGCGCTCGTCGGTGGCGTCCCGGGGGTGGGGAGTGCCCTGGAGAGGGTGGTACCCACGGACTCGGCGGCCGACCTGGTGGATCAGGCGCTCGCGGGGATCGACGCGACGTCGCTCACCCCCCAGGGCTGAGCGGGCCGGCGCGCGCTCGCAAGACGGGCACGGAGACAGGTGAGCCAAATGCACTCAGTGCAAAAGTGCTGGCCAAAGCACGTGATCACTGGATTGGAACGCGTTATAGTTCGCTCATGACCCTCGCACCAGGTAGCCCCGCGCCCAATGTCTTCAGCCCGGCGAAGATCGGAAACGTGACGTTGCGCAACCGCATCGTCAAGGCCGCGACGTTCGAGGGCCGCTGCCCCGAGGGCCGGGTCACCGACGAGCTCATCGAGTTCCACGCCGAGTACGCCCGCGGCGGCGTCGGCATGACGACGGTCGCCTACCTGGCCACCTCGCCCGAGGGTCGGACCGACCGGCACCAGTATCACTGGGGCATGGACGACGGCGGCATGCTGCGCAAGCTCACCGACACGGTGCACGCCGAGGGCGCGGCCGTCTCGGCGCAGGTCGGCCACGCGGGGGCGGTGGCCAATTCCGCCTCCAACAAGATGCCGGCGATGGGGCCGTCCCGCATCCCGGCCCCCACGGGAATGTCCCTGACCAGGGCCTGCACCGAGGCGGATATCGATCGGATCGTGGAGGACCACGTCCGAGCGGCCCGTGGGGCGGCGGAGGCCGGGTTCGACGCCATCGAGGTGCACTTTGGGCACAACTACCTGGTGAGCGAGTTCCTCAGCCCCAAGTTGAACAAGCGCAAGGACTCCTACGGCGGGTCCCTCGAGAACCGTGCTCGGTTCGCCCGCCGCATCGGCCGCTCCATCCGCGACGCGATGGGCGACCGGATCGCCGTGACCATCAAGCTCAACATGGACGACGGCGTGCCCGGCGGATTCTGGATCGACGAGGCCGTGCAGGTGGCCAGGTGGATCGAGGAGGACGGCTCGGCGGACGCCCTGGTGATGACCGTGGGCAGCTCCCTGCTCAACCCCATCTACCTGTTCAAGGGCGACGCGCCGCTGCACGAGTTCGCCGCCACCCAGCCGACGGTCATCAAGCTGGGCATGAAGGTCGTCGGACCCAGGATGTTCAAGGAGTACCCCTACACGGACGCCTACATGCTCGACGACGCCCGCCAGATCCGCGAGGCCGTGAGTATGCCCATGATGCTGCTCGGGGGGATCGTCGACCGACCGTCGATCGACAAGGCGATGAGCGCGGGATTCGAGTTCGTGGCCATGGGGCGCGGCCTCCTGCGTGAGCCGGACCTGCCCAACAAGCTGAGGGCCGATGATCGTCGTCGGTCCCTGTGCGTGCACTGCAACCGCTGCATGGCCACGATCTACAGCGGGAGCCGCTGCGTGTTGCGCGACCACGTTCCGCCCGTCCCGGCGCGCGGCTGACCCCGACCGGCGTCAGGCCACCTTCCTGGCACCGGCGGGCCGCTACGGTGGGACCCCAGGAGGCCCGCTCGAGCGACCCGGGCCGGAAGGGGAGCACATGTCGAGGCGACGGATCACCGACTACCGTGGCAAGACCTGCGTGGTCACCGGAGCGGCCAGCGGGATCGGCCGCGCCGTGGCGATCCGGCTGGCGGGCGAGGG
>NZ_JAALEE010000370.1:0-2540 GCF_014145265.1 Dietzia sp. CW19
AGGACGGGGCCGTCCTGCTCGCGGCGGCGTGCGCCCCGGCGCTGTGGTGGCTCGAGACGGTCGCGGACATCGCCGTGGCCCTGCCGGGGTCGCCCGACGTCGCGCCCGGGTGATCCCGCACCTGGTGTGACGGACGTGCGTGGCACGATGTCATGTGACAACGACGAGGAGCGCCCATGACACCAGGCTCTGCACCCGGCCCGCTGCATCTCGTCCTGGGAGAGGACGAGTTCCTCACCGAGCGCGCCACCGCCGGTGTCGTGGCGGCCGTGCGGGCAGCGACACCCGCGGTCGAGGATCCCCCCGTGGTCTCCCGCCTGGGTGGGCCGGAGGTCGGTGCGCCCCAGCTGTTCGAACTGCTCTCGCCGTCCCTGTTCGGCGAGGCCCGGATCGTGGTGATCACGGGGGCTGCCGAACTGGGCAAGGACGCCCAGGCGGCGGTGATGGGGGCCGCCGTCGACCTGCCGGACCAGACGGTCATGGTTGTCCAGCACACGGGCGGGGGTCGGGCCAAGGCACTCGTGCCGGATCTGCGTAAGGCCGGTGCGCAGGAGCATGCGGCCGGCAAGCTCTCCCGCCACATGGACGTGGTGGGATTCGTGCGCTCGGAGTTCCGGGGCCTCGACGTCCGGGTGGCCCCGGAGGCGTGTGAGGCCCTGGTCGAGGCGGTGGGCACGGACCTGCGACAGCTGGCGTCGGCGTGCGGCCAGCTGGTGGCCGACACCGGGGGGAAGGTCGACGTCGAAGCGGTGCGCCGCTATCACTCCGGGGTCGTGGGGGTCAGCGGCTTCACCGTGGCCGAGCGCGCGGTCACCGGGGATGTGGCAGGCGCGATCGAGGCCCTCGAATGGGCCATGCACACGGGGGTCCCGCATGTCGTGTTGGCGGACGCCCTCGCGGACGCCGTGAACTCGATCGCCATGGTGGGCACGCAACGGGGCACCCCACCCGCCGAGCTGGCGCGGCAGGGCCTGCCTCCGTGGAAGGTCAAGAAGGTCACCGCGCAGACACGGTACTGGTCCATCGACACCCTCGGCAGCGCCCTCCAGGTGGTCGCCCGCCTCAACGGTGAGGTCAAGGGGCAGGCGGAGGACACGTCCTACGCACTCGAGCGGGCGGTGCGAGAGGTGGGCTCACTGGCGGGCGTCGCCTAGAACGCGACGAGGGCCCACCACGCGCACTCGACTGGTGCGGGGTGGGCCCTCGGAGCCTCGTCGCGGCAGCGATCACCGCGGGGCTGTGCTCCCCTCTGGGAGGAGCGGGTCGCCTCAGAGCGCGTTGACGGCCTTGGCGAGCGACGACTTCTTGTTGGCGGCCTGGTTCTGGTGGATGACACCCTTGGTGGCGGCCTTGTCGAGCTGACGCGAGGTCGCGACGAGGAGAGCGCCGGCCTTGGCCTTGTCGCCGGCCTCGGTGGCCTCACGCAGGCTGCGGATGGCGGAACGCAGAGCCGACTTGGTCGACTGGTTGCGGAGACGGTTGCGCTCGTTGGTGAGGTTCCGCTTCTTCTGGGACTTGATGTTTGCCACTGGTCACACCTTCGGTCGTGTGTCGACGGCCCCGCAGGGGATCCGGTCGATCTGATGTCATGTCTCTAGTCCGCTCGAACACGCGTAGCGCGATCCGGTGGACACCGACGACCCACTCTACCAGCGGCGGCGTCACCGGCCAAAACGCGTGACGAGTGGGCGCGCACCCGGTCGGGCCCCTGTCCGGCTGCCCGCCACCACCGCCCGTCAGCGCCAGCCGTAGTCCGAGCGCAGCCGGTCCGCGACCCGGTCGAACGTGGCGCGGGAGCAGATGGCCCCCTCGCGCCGGATGCCCTGTTCGGGCACGTCCAGCACGCGGTCCAGGCGGACCCAGCTCGGTCGGCCCTCCGGGTCCCACGGCCCGGTGCCGAGACCGAGCCACCCCTCGTCGTCGTCCCGCCTGTCCTGCGAGGAGAGCATGAGGCCGAGCAGTCGATCGCCGTCGCGGCCCACCACCAGGACCGGACGGTCCTTCCCACGTCCGTCGGCCTCCTCGAACTCCACCCACGTCCAGACGATCTCGCCCGGATCGGCCTGACCGTCGAGGTCGGGTGAGTAGGAGACGGTCCGTGCGCGACTCGACGTGGGCACGGTCCCGGACGTGGTGGGTCGTCCTGCCCCGACGGCCCCACGCGGCGCGCCGGAGGTGATCCCTCGATCCTCGAGGCGCCGACGTACCTCGAGTGCCACCGTCGGTCCGTATCTGCGACTCATCCGAGCCGCGGTGCGACCCATCCGGGCCCAGTCGATCGCCATGTCCGCCAGGGTAACGGCATCTAGGATCCCGGTTCATGGACATGCTCTTGGCGGTGGTGTGGTCGGACGACCCGGAACGTGCCGTGCCCGACGCCTCGCGGCTGCGGTCGGACATCGCCCGGGCGGTGGACGGCCCGCTCGCCGACCTGGGGGTGACCGAGTACGTGGTGAACGTCCGCGACGAGGCGGTGGCCGGCGCGATGATCGACGTGCAGGTGACCCCGCGGCCGGTGCTCGCGGCGGTCCGCGCGCGGG
>NZ_JAALEE010000033.1:0-3608 GCF_014145265.1 Dietzia sp. CW19
TACGCCGATTGGGAGACACACCCTAGCAGCCCAGTCCCGCTGGCACTGTAGCCGTCTGATGAGACACTGCCACGAAGAGCGCATAACGCCCGGGTGGTGGCCCGGGGTGGCGGTGATCGTCAGCACGAACGGGGCCTTCTCGTGCGGCCCGTCCATTCGGGTCAGACGACGCATGTAGCTGGTGCGCTTGCTGGCGTGCCGGAACTGGTGGGCCTCGTCGATCACCGCCACATCGACCTTGAGGCGAGGGCGCCCGTTCCGGGCCATGAGCTTGCCCAGGCTGTCCGAGGACATGATGATCCAGCGCAGGTCGTCGTCACACTGGTTGTCGTCACCCAGTGCTGCGATGGTGCGCCGCCACGACGGGATGGTGATGCGGGCTGGCCGATCCACCGTCACCAGGATCGTGCGGGCGCCGCGCAACTTCGCGATGCCCTTCGCCGCGGCCACCGCAACCAGGGTCTTGCCGGTGCCCACATCGTTGGCCAGATGAACTTGTCGGAACTGGCGCTGGGCGGCAGCGACGATCGCGTCCACGTCCGCGTGTTGCTCTGGGCGCAGCGTCATCGGTGCAGCGGTCGCGCCCGGGCCCTCGCTGCCGTTGAGCTCGTCCTCCAGCCACCGCAGGTAGGAGCAGGGCTTGCTGGCGTAGGGCTCCAGTGGGCTCGGCAGGGCGGTACCGACGTAGGCGTGCGCGGTGAGCGACTTGTAGTAGGTCACCCCGGCCGGCGTCCCGCCGCCCAGTCCTCCCCACGGGAGCTCCAGCAGCCACACCCGCTGGCCGGGAGGGATAGACGGAACCGCCGGCGCCGCGGCGGGCCGCTTCTTGGCTGACGTCGCCCGCCTGGGGCTCGACTTGCGCCTGGCCGTGGCCTTGCGTGAGGACCGGGTCGCCATCAGAGTGCTGCCGCGTCTCGGGCGGTGACGAGGGCGGGTGAGTCCACAGCGTTCTCCTGGGTGGTCCTGGCGGCGTCGGGCTCACTGTAGGGGCCGGGTCCGTCATCGCCGGGGTGGCCCGGTGCCGGGACGCCGTGGGGGAGGGTAGGTGGCCGGGGGCGGGGGCGAGTCCGCCGGTCGGGGACAGAGCTCCAGTTCGACGACGACGCTGACCCGCCGAGGCCAGAATTCCTGCCACGGATCAGTTCACAGTGACGGCAGGACCTCGCTTGGGGCGCCGAGTTGGCATATTCTGCCAACAGGGGTGATGAGTATGCCAACACGGAATGTTGTTCTCGGCCAGCAGCAACACGAGTTAGTTGATCAGCTGGTGGCATCCGGGCGCTACCAGAACGCCAGCGAGGTATTGCGCGAAGGGCTTCGGCTGTTGGAGCGACGCGATGCTGAGGATGCGGCCAGGCTCGCCGCGCTGCGTGCAGCTGCCGATCAGGGGTGGGCTGACGTGGCGGCGGGTCGCTATGTGGATGTCGATGAGGCGGGCCTTGACGACCTCATCGCAGACATCGGTGCACTGGCTGTGGCCGACGGTCAAACACCTGGCTGATGGCGACGTTTCGTCTCTCAGAGAGCGCACGTGAAGACATTGCGTCGATTCTGTGGTGGTCGTATGAGCAGTTCGGCGACCAGGCCCAGAAGCGGTATGAAGCACTGATCGTTGCGGCACTCAGGGATGCGGCCTCCGCCTCTGACAATCCCGGTCTGGTCGAGCGTCCGGAGCTCGGGGAGGGGGTCGTGTCGTGGCACCTGTCGAATAGTCGCCGTCGATCAAGCGGTGGGAGTGTCAGCCGGCCCCGGCACTTTCTCGTCTGCCGATTCGACGGTGAAGTTCTCGTGGTCGGCAGGGTTCTCCACGACGCGATGGACGTGGGCCAGCACGTCGATCCTGCTCGCGTGTGGAGCTGAGCGGGGGCGGCCGGGGAGCAGTGCGCGCCCGGAATGGACCAGCCTCGGCGCGCACCCGGGCTGGCGGCGTACAGACGGAGCGCATACCTGGGAGGGGGAGGGAGCCCGCCCCCGGCGCAGCCTCGGCCCGCCCTGTAGACCGACGTGGAACAATGGTCTCCGGTACTGCAACCACCCAGCGCGGTGCCGGCCCAGAGACGAACCACGAACTTCCCCAAGGAGCACAGATGGCGCTTATCGAGCAGGTCGGAGCCCGGGAGATCCTCGATTCGCGAGGCAACCCCACCGTTGAGGTAGAGGTGCTTCTGGACGACGGCTCGTTCGGACGGGCCGCGGTGCCCTCGGGTGCCTCGACCGGTGCCCACGAGGCCGTGGAGCTCCGCGACTCCGACGACCGCTACCTGGGCAAGGGCGTCACCAAGGCCGTCGAGGCCGTGCTGGACGTGCTCGCCCCGGCCGTGATCGGCATCCCCGCCGAGGAGCAGCGCCTGGTCGACGAGGCCCTCCTCGACGCCGACGGCACGGACAACAAGTCCCACGTCGGCGCCAACGCCATCCTGGGAGTCTCGCTCGCCGTGGCCCGCGCCGCCTCCGAGGCCGCCGGCCTGGAGCTGTACCGCTTCATCGGCGGCGCCAATGCGCACGTCCTGCCCGTGCCCATGATGAACATCCTCAACGGCGGCGCCCACGCGGACTCGGGCGTGGACGTGCAGGAGTTCATGATCGCCCCCATCGGCGCGCCCACGTTCCGTGAGGCCCTGCGCATGGGCGCTGAGGTGTACCACCACCTCAAGGCCGTGCTCAAGGACAAGGGCCTGTCGACCGGCCTGGGCGACGAGGGCGGCTTCGCCCCGTCGGTGGACTCCACCAAGGCCGCGCTCGACGTGATCGTGGAGGCCATCGAGAAGGCCGGGTACACCCTCGGTACCGACGTGGCGCTCGCGCTGGACGTCGCAGCCACCGAGTTCTACAAGGACGGCAAGTACCACTTCGAGGGTAAGCAGCTCTCCGCCGCCGAGATGGCCGACGTCTACGCCGACCTGGTGGCCAACTATTCCCTGGTCTCCATCGAGGACCCGCTCGACGAGGACGACTGGGAGGGCTGGACCACCCTCACCGAGATGATCGGCGACAAGGTCCAGATCGTGGGCGACGACCTCTTTGTCACCAACCCCCAGCGCCTGGCCGACGGCATCGCCAAGGGCGCGGCCAACGCGCTGCTGGTCAAGGTCAACCAGATCGGCACCCTCACCGAGACCCTGGACGCCGTCGAACTGGCGCATCGCAACCGCTACGCCTCGATGATGTCGCACCGCTCGGGCGAGACCGAGGACACGACCATCGCCGACCTCGCGGTGGCCTGCAACTGTGGCCAGATCAAGACCGGCGCCCCGGCCCGCTCGGAGCGCGTGGCCAAGTACAACCAGCTGCTGCGCATCGAGGAGATGCTCGGGGACGCCGCCCGGTACGCCGGCGCCGGCGCCTTCCCGCGCTTCAACGCCTGAGCCAGGCCTCCGGGCCTCACGGTCGGAGTAGGCACGGTCCGAGCAAGCACAGTCCGAGCAGGTAGGTAGTCGAGAGGAGGGCTCATGGCTCGCCCACCGCGCCCTTCTGATCGCCGGGGCGACGGCCGCGATCGGTCGTCGTCCCGGCGTCCCGGGGAGGCGTCGGGGCCCATCCGCCGGGCCCCGCAGCGTGGTCGCACTCGCGGGGAGTCTCCTGTCGACCCCACCCGCCGGCAGACGCCC
>NZ_JAALEE010000371.1:0-4319 GCF_014145265.1 Dietzia sp. CW19
CGCGCGGGTACGGGCCGGAGCGGTTCGCCGCGCACTCGGTGGCCCTGGGCGCACGACCGGACCGCAGTACCTTCCCCGCGCAGGCGCCCTGCCCGGTCCTGATCGTGGGGGCATCACACGACCAGGTGGTGCCCACCGAGGAACAGCGCAGGTGGGCCGAGGCGAACGGTGCCGGGGGCGGTGGTGCGGGCGCCAGCAGCAAGGGCGCCCGGGCGGTGGCCTACGTGGAGATCCCGGAGACCGGGCATATGCTGCCGGTGGAGACGCCTGAAGAGTTGGCCACCGCGATCAGCGACTGGTGGCGCCGCACCGAGGCCTGATGCGGGACATTCTCGGGTCGCCGAGCGCAGCATCGTGCCGACACTGCTCCTCGCCGCAACCCCCCGGACGGTCTAGAGTTCTTCCCCAGAAGGCGGGGTGGTCGTCAATGACTTCTCGGAATCGACCGTTGTCCCAGAGATCCGTCGCGCCGGGGGACAGGGCGAATCGCGCGTTGAGGGAGCTCGACGACCAGGTCTTCTCGGACCTCGTCCTGCGGGAAGTGCATCGTCGCAGTGCGTTCGGCCGGGTCGCCGGGCAGATCGACAGGGCCGTGAAGACGGTCCGGGCGCCGGACGGTGACCTGCTCCGGGGACCCGCGGCACCGCGTGCCGGAGGGGGCGCTACTGCCGCTCGTCGTGCCCGTGCCGTTGCGGTCTCAGTCTCGCGGGGTGCCACATTGCAAGTGCCTGTGATGTGCTCGGTCGAAGCGGCTGAGGCCCTCGCGCGGCGCGGAGTGTTGTCCGAATCCACCGCCGCCGACGCACTTCGGACGTTCGCGCGAGACGGCCGCCTGATCGCGCTCCGCGGCGACCGGAGATGGGTCTACCCGCGATTCCAACTGGACTACTTCGATCCGCGCGACCCGAACAACATCATCTGCGCGATCAACCGGGTGCTGGACGCCGGTCGCTATCCGGAAGCTGCGACCTCCTGGTGGACCCTGCCGTCGGTCGCCCTGCCCGGCATGCGCCCACCCGTGGACCTGTTGGGAGGCGACCACGACGCACTGCGGCAGCTGGCGTCGGAGTACGCGTCCGGAGCTGATCGGTGACAGGTGCGCGGCGGCTGACTCAGCGGGGGAGTTGCCCGTCGTCGATCTTGATGACGGTCCCGGTGACCGCCTCTGACGCGTCCGAGACGAGGTAGAGCAGCGTGGAATCGAGCTGTTCGGGTACGCCGAGTCGCTTCCGCGGGAACCCGGGCGCGATGTCGCCGACCCGCTCGAGCATCCCGTCGGTCATCTCCGACTCGAAGACTCCCGGCGCGATGGCGTTGACGTTGATGAGATTGCGCGCCCACTCCACGGCGAGGGCCTCCGTCATCCGACTGAGTGCCGCTTTGGTCGTGGCATAGAGGGCGGCCCCGTTCCCGGCGTAGTGGTACGCGGCCATCGAGGAGATGTTGACGATCCGGCCCGGGGTTTCGGCCACGATCAACCGGCGGGCCACCCCGGTCGCCATGAGCCACGGGCCACGGATATTGGTGTCCAACACGGCGTCCACGAGCTCCAGTGGCATCTTGTGTGCGCGCTGCGCATCGGGGATGCCGGCGTTGTTGATCAGGATCCGGGGAGCGCCGAGACGCTCGGTCACCTCCGTGAGGCAGGACTCGACGGAGGCCGGATCGGCGACGTCCAGCCGAACGCCGTGCGCGCTGCCTCCGCGTCGGCTGATCGCGTCGACGACCTCCTCGATCCTCTCGGTACGCCGCCCGGTCACGACGACTGTCGCGCCCGCGTCCGCGAGCACATGGGCGAATCGGGCGCCGAGGCCGGCGGTCGATCCGGTGACGATCGCGACGCGACCGGTGAGGTCGACAGAAGTCATGGGGAGTCCTCTCCGAGGTGGGGGGTGGCGGTGGAACCGGTCAGATGATGCGGCGAGGCAGTGAGGGAAGTAGCTCAGGTGAGAAGAGGTCGGGCAGGCCGTCCGAGACGCGGTCCGGGAAGTCCGGCTCCTCCTTGGCCAGGAACGCGGAGACGCCGGCGCGGACGTCGGCGGACGTGCCGCGGGTGTAGATTCCGATGGACTCGGCGCGGTGGGCCACCTCGGGGTCGGGAGCGCCGAGCATCCGCCACAGGAGCTGGCGGGTCAGCGCCGCCGACACCGGGGCAGTGCCGCGGGTCAGCTCGCGGGCGATCTCGATGGCGCGGGGGAGGACCTCGTCGGCGGGCAGCAGCTCACGCACCAGGCCGCGCTCCAGGGCCTCGCCGGCGAGGATGGTTCTGCCGCCGACAGTCCACTCGACCGCCGTGGAGATGCCCACGATGCGGGGCAGGAACCAGGTGGAGCACGCCTCCGGCACCAACCCTCGTCGCGTGAAGACGAACCCGAACTTGGCGTGGTCCGCGGCGATACGCACGTCGGTGGG
This sequence comes from Dietzia sp. CW19, assembly GCF_014145265.1. NCBI lineage: Bacteria > Bacillati > Actinomycetota > Actinomycetes > Mycobacteriales > Dietziaceae > Dietzia > Dietzia sp. CW19. Next base: position 2,413 of record NZ_JAALEE010000371.1, read on the forward strand.
CAGGGTCATGGTCACCCCGACGCCCGCGGCCGAGCCGTTGATCGCCGAGATGATCGGCTTGGTCATCCGGAAGATGCGTAGCGAGACCAGGCCGCCCGTGTCCGGCGGGGGGTTGCCGGTGTCCTGGCCGGGATCGACGGCGAAGGTGTCGCCCCCGCCCGAGATGTCGGCCCCCGCGCAGAACGCCCGCCCGGTGCCGGTGAGCACCACGGCCCGGATGTCGTCGTCGGCGTCGCAGGCGTCGAGGGCGGCGACGAGGTCGGTGAGGTTCCGCGTGGTCGCCGCGTTGAGCCGATCGGGGCTGTTGAGCCTGATCACGGCGACGTCGTCGTGGCGCTCGAGGACGACCTCTCGCTGGTCGGCTGCGGTCTCGGGTGCCTGGTCGGGCGAGGGCTGCATGGTGACGGACGCTACCCGCGGTGGCGGGTGGTGGGGCCGGGATCCGATACTGACCGGCTGCGCATACTCGCCGCCGGCTCGACGGGGGAGGATCCGGGTTCAGCGGTTCGGGTTGGTGGCCGCGCCATCGAGCCAGAGCATGTCGATCGCGTCGGCGTGTGAACCGGTGGAGCCGACGTGCTTCGAGCTGATCTGAGGCCCCTTGGTGATCACGTGGACGAGCGCCATGCCGTGGCCGCGGCCGAGCCCGTAGTCGTTCTTCAACCACTCCAGAATCGGCCCGGCCTTGGTGCCGGGGCCGAAACCGCGTTCGGTCGCCTGATCCACGAGTTGCCGCGGCGTCAGCCCGGTCTTGGTTTCGATGGTGTCGAGATACGCCTGGAAGGACATCGGATTCTCCTCTGATCGATAGGCGGCGGGGTGATGGGTTTCGGGTGATGAGCGAGTGGGTCCGGTCAGGCGTCCGCGGAGTCCGAGCGCAGGGCATAGGTCGCGACGATGTTGCCCGCCTGGGTCTGCGTCGAGTTCAACAGACGCAGGCGCGTCGTGGGGACGGACTCGTCGAAGAGCCTGCGGCCCTCACCGGAGATCACCGGGTGGATGGTCAGCGTGAGCTCGTCCACCAGGCCCGCCAGCACCAGCCTCCTGGTGGTCTCCACGCCACCCGCGATCGCGATGTCGCCGCCCGGTTCCTGCCGCAGCTGCCCGAGGTACCCGGCCGCATCACCGGTGGCGATAACGCTGTTCCACGGCAGCTCGCCCGTCAGGGTGGAGGTGAGCACGTGCTTGCGGACCGGGTTGACCCACTCGGCGAACGGGTCCTGCGCACCGGGCCAGTAACCGGACCACTCCTGCCAGAGCGTGCGGCCCAGCACCAGGTCCGTGGTCGCGGCAGTCATCTTCTGCATGAACTCCATCTCCTCGGGTCCGAAGGCGTCGAACTGCCAGTGCTCGGCATGCTCCGTCACGCCGTTGAGCGTGGAGAACATGTGGGCCGTGATCGTGCGGCTCATGATGATCCCTCCTGAGGGGACTCGGGGGCCCGGTCGAGCAGGTGCTCGGGGCCCGAAGGACCGTCCTTCACAGGGGTAGACGGTGCGAGGCGCCGAAAGTGATCGGTGCGGCGGGGATTCTCCCTACGGCAGGTGGGCGGGCAGGCCGAACTCGGCGAAGTGGCCCGCGCCGATGAAGTGGGTGAGGGCCGAGAGGCGGCCGGCGCGGGACTCCAGGACGTGGATCGCGAACGGCTCCCATCGAGCCGCGCTGGAGTCGCGAACGCCGGCGTCGTTTCGGCTCTCGTCTCGACCGCCGCCGTCGTGATAGACCGCGACGGCCGGACGGCCGTTGGCGGAGGTGACGATGGTCCGCGAGTTGCGGCACACCTGCCCGGGGCCGCGCCACCAGCGCTCGATCTGCGCGGGGCCGCGGAGCCAGAGCTCGAACGGCGGCATGCTGAACTCCGCGTCCTCGGTGAGCAGGTCGACTAGGAGCGTGGGTCAGTAACACGC
>NZ_JAALEE010000372.1:0-2744 GCF_014145265.1 Dietzia sp. CW19
GCCGTGGCCGGGGGCTCTGCCGGCGCCGTCGCCGTCGGTGGTGTGGCCGGGGCCGGGTTATCGATTGGAGATCCGTGAGAGCCGTGACCCCGGGTCGGGGGTCGTGGCACGGGTTCCCCTCGCAGGGGGGGTTCTGCTGCGCACCGCGGCGGGGGCGCCGGTCGGGGTCGGTCCGCGAGGCCTGCTCACCGGACGACCCGAGTCGGTCGAGGTGACGGGCCGTCGATGCGCGTTGGTCGGTTGGTCGAGGCCGTGGCCGATCGATGAGGCCTGGTGGGAGGCGGGTCCCGGTGGTGAGCCCCGCCGGCCGAGGGCCCGGATACAGGTCGTCCCCGAGCGGGCGGCCGCGTTGTTGCTGTGCTGCCTGGTCGGGGACGAACCGGGGAGTTGGACCGTCGAGGGGGTATACGAATGAACCGTCCACGACTCACCGTGGTCGCGGCCCCCGTCGCTCGCCGGGTGGGCTCAGCGCTCGATGTCGACCACCAGTCGGGTCGGGTTCTGGAGGAGGAAGGCCGAGAAGGCGCGGTCCGTGCCCTCGAGACCGATGACGGACTGCGCCTGGCCCTCGAACTGGCCCGCGAAGGCCACTCCGGCGACACCGGTCGCCTCGTCGCTCGAGACGGTGCCCACGGGGACCTCCGTCATGGAGGTCGTGGTGGGCAGGACCTGGTCGCGGATCATCACCTGGAGGAACGAGTCCCCGGGCACCTCCACCGGGAAACCGCTGCCCTGCTGGGCGGGTGCGTCCACGTAGTCCACGGAGTACCCCGGGACGCCCTGGCCCTCGAGTTCGAAGACCACGCGGTCCTTGCCCTGGTAGTCGCCCACGCGGATCTCGGTCACGACGAGCTCGGCGCGCTCGGCGGCGTCGCCGGAGTCCTCACTCTTCGGAGCGGAGTCCGCGGGCCTGGCGGAGGGATCGGAGGTCTCGGTCTCGTCCGGCGCCAGGGCCCGGGCCAGCGCGGCCGGGGAGGATCCCGCCGTGGTGGTCTGGCTCGTGGTGGGGGTGTCGGTCGAGGTGTCGGCTCCACATCCCGCCAGGCCCAGGGACGCGACGGCGGTGAGGGCGGCGGCCGCGGCGAGGCGGCGGTGACGGATACGCATAGGCCCAGCCTAGATCCCTCTGGTCACTTTTGTCCCACAAGGTGGCTACAGTTACGCCTCCTCGCGGGATGGGGCACCATGGGGTCGTGTCAGATACCGATTCCGCCACACAACCGGACTGGTGCTCCCTGCAGTCGGCCGATGAGCCACCGGCCGGCACCGCCGCCCACGAGGAGTCGTGGGTGCTGCTGGAGGTCCCCGGGCGCTGGGGCCGCGACATCTTCGACGGTGAGGCGCTGGGCGAGGACCTGTCCCGACGTCTCAAGGACCACGTCGAGGCCTGTGGGTCGCGCATGCTCTTCATCCGGCGGCCCGGCCGGGAGGGCCAGCGGCTCGACCGGCACCGCTTCTACCTCTGCGACACCCGCCCCGGCCGGCAGAACATCCGCACCGGCCGTGTCGACGGGCCCGGGGAGTTGCTCGGGCTGGACCTGTCTCCCGACGGGCACGTGGCCGGGACCCGCGAGGTCGCGGCACCTGTCCCGCTCGTGTGCACCCACGCCAAGCGTGACCAGTGTTGCGCCGTGCGGGGGCGCCCGGTCGCGGCCGGGCTGGAGGCACTGGTGGGCGGACGCCTGGCCTCACTCGATCCCGATGCCGCGGTGTGGGAGTGCTCCCACACCGGAGGGCACCGCTTCGCCCCGGTCCTGTTGCTCCCCGGCACCGGTTACACCTACGGGCCCGCGGAGGTGGCCCACGCGGCCGGGATCGTCGAGGCGGTGCTGGACGGTCGGGTCGTCACCGAGAACCTGCGGGGCCGCAGTACGTGGCCACCGGCCGGGCAGGTGGCGGAGGTCGCCGTGCGGAACTCCGGTGTGGAGGCGGGGGTGGACGACCTCGTCGTCACCCTCGACCCCGATTCCCCGCGCGTGGCCGTGGTCCGTCACACCGACGGTCGCGCCTGGCGCGTCGAGGCGGGCACCCGCCCGCTCCCCCCTCGGTCCCAGAGTTGCCGCAAACCGCCCGGCGACGCCTCGGCGTGGGTCGTGGAGTCGTTCACCCAGCTCTGAGCCCACGCACCGGGCCCTGGTGGGTGAGGCCCGGTGAACTGGTACCACGGCCCCAAGACCTGGACCGAGCTCGAGCGGGTCCTGTCCGGGCGACCGGGCCCGCGTGGGCCCCAGAACCCGCACCCCGGCGACGGCAGCGATGCCCCCGCCTGGTCCCGCCGACGGGGTGAGTACACCCCTCCGCAACGGCCCCGAACCCAGGGGCGCGTGCCCTACGCCGAGCTCCACGCCCATTCCGCCTTCAGTTTCCTGGACGGTGCCTCCTCTCCCGAGGCGATGGCGGAGGCGGCGGCGGAGCTGGGACTGACCGCACTGGCGATCACCGACCACGACGGGATGTACGGGGTCGTCCGCTTCGCCGAGGCGGCCTCCGAGCTGGGTCTGGCGACCGTGTTCGGTGCCGAACTCTCGCTGCCCGGGGATGAGCACCTGCTCGTGTTGGCCCGTGGAGGGGAGGGCTACCGCAGACTCTCGCGTGCGATCGCCCGCGCCCACCTGAGGGGAGGCGCCAAGGGTGAACCGCGGTACGAGATCGGCGAACTCGCCGAGGCCGCCGGCGGCCACTGGTACGTGCTCACCGGCTGCCGCCGGGGACGGGTGCGGCGGGCCCTCGAGCGGGGCGGCGCG
>NZ_JAALEE010000373.1:0-3359 GCF_014145265.1 Dietzia sp. CW19
GCTCGGCCTGCTCTCGGACGCCGAGCACCTGCTGCGCGAGCGATCCGCGATCTCGGCGCACTGAGCGCGGCACCACGCCCGACCGGGGGCGCGCGGGCACCGGCCCCGGTACGGTCGCGTCCATGACGGACCACATCTCGGCAGACCTTCTCCAGGGCATCCTCGACGAGGTCCGTGACGACTCCTCGGGCGAACTGGTCCCGCACCTCGGCGACTACGAACACCCGAACCCCGACGCCCTGGCGATGGCGGTGTGCGACCTCGAGGGCACCGTGACCTCGGCGGGGGACGACGACATCCGCTTCGATCTCCAATCCGCCTCCAAGCCCTTCGTGTACGCCCTGGCCCTGGACCAGAAGGGCGTGGACGAGGTGGCCAAGCGGATCGGTGTCGAACCCTCCGGGGACGCCTTCAACGAGATCTCCCTCGAGGCCGGGACCGGCCGGGCACCCAACGGTCTGGTCAACGCCGGGGCGTTGGCCGCCCACGCGCTCGTCGGGGACACCGACGACGACGAGGTCTCGCGCTTCGAGCACATCCGCGCACTGCTCTCCCGCCTCGTCGGCCGTGACGTGGAGGTCGACGAGGAGATCGCCGACATCGAGGCCAAGAGCGCACACCGCAACCAGGCGCTCGCGCACCTCCTCGCCGAGGAGGGCACCCTCGCGGACGACCCCCACGAGGTGGTGGCGGGGTACGGACGCCAGTGCGCGGTCCGCGTGGACGTCCGCGAACTCGCCCACATGGCCGCCATGTTCGCGAACGGCGGTCTGAAGCCCGGCAGCGACGAGCGGATCCTCGGGCGCAAGGCGGTCCGCTACGCCAACAGCGTGATGTTCACCTGCGGGATGTACGACGCGGCGGGCGACTGGGTCTACCAGGTCGGACTGCCCGCGAAGAGCGGGGTGTCGGGGTGTCTGTTCGCGGTGGTTCCCGGCAAGTTCGGGATCGCGGCCTACTCGCCGCGCCTGGACGAGCACGGCAACAGTGTCCGGGCGGCGGCCGCCATCGAGCAGCTGTCGGACCGGTTCGACCTCCACGTCCTCGACCACGTGCGCGGTGACGGGTTCGGCCCCGCCGCATAGGGACGACTATCCTCGGGAGTCGTGACCGACTCGACCCCCGCCGCGACCGAGCCCGCCGACGACACCCCCGAGCAGCTGCGTATCCGTCGCGACAAGCGGCAGCGCATCCTCGATTCCGGCGTCGACGCCTATCCGGTCGAGGTCCCCCGCACGCACGGGCTCGTCGAGATCGCCTCGGATCCGCGCTTCGTCGCCCTCGAGCCCGGGGAGGAGACCGACGTCCGGGTCTCCGTCGCAGGCCGCGTGCTGTTCGTCCGCAACACGGGCAAGCTCTGCTTCGTCCGACTCCAGGACGGCGTGAGCCCGGACGCCGACCTGTCGGTCCCGGCGACCGAGGGCGGGCCCGACTCGTTCGCCCCGCAGTTGCAGGCGATGCTCTCGTTGGCCAACGTGGGCGAGGAGCGGCTCGAGGCGTGGAAGCAGGACGTGGACCTCGGTGACCACGTCTCGGTGACCGGCCGCGTGGTGCGGTCCAGGCGCGGCGAGCTGTCCGTCATGGCCGACTCGTGGGTGCTGGCGGCCAAGTCGCTGCGTCCGTTGCCGGTCGCGCACAAGGAACTGAGCGAGGACACGCGCGTCCGTCAGCGCTACACCGACCTCATCATGCGCGACACGGCCCGGCGCAACGCGGTCACCCGCATCAAGGTCGTCCGGGCGCTGCGGGACGCCCTCGACAGGCGGGGGTTCCTGGAGGTGGAGACGCCGATGCTGCAGACGTTGCACGGCGGCGCCGCCGCCCGGCCGTTCGTCACGCACTCCAACGCCCTGGACCTGGACCTGTACCTGCGCATCGCCCCCGAGCTCTACCTCAAGCGATGCGTGGTGGGTGGCATCGAGCGGGTCTTCGAGATCAACCGCAACTTCCGGAACGAGGGCGTGGACTCCTCACACAGCCCCGAGTTCGCGATGCTCGAGACCTACCAGGCCTACGGGGACTACGACACGTCCGCCACGATGATCCGTGAGGTCATCCAGGAGGTCGCGCGCGAGGTGTTCGGCACCACCACCGTCACCCTCGCCGACGGCACGGAGTACGACCTGGGCGGGCAGTGGCGTGAGATGCGCATGTACCCCTCGCTCAACGAGGCCCTGCGCGCGCAGCACCCCGAGGTGGTGGGGAACACCGACGAGGACACCGTCACGGTCGACTCGACGGTCGAGGAACTCACGGAACTGGCCGGCGAGGTCGGGCTCGAGGTGCCCTCGGGCAGGGGCTGGCTGCACGGCAAGCTGGTCGAGGAGCTGTGGGAGCACCTGTGCGGTGACCAGCTCGAGGGGCCGGTGTTCGTCCGCGATTTCCCGGTGGAGACCTCCCCTCTGACCCGCGATCACCGCACGGATCGGGGGGTCACCGAGAAGTGGGACCTCTACGTCCGTGGGTTCGAGCTGGCGACCGGCTACTCGGAGCTCGTCGACCCGGTGATCCAGCGTCGCCGGTTCGAGGACCAGGCGCGGCTCGCCGCGGCCGGTGACGACGAGGCGATGCTGTTGGACGAGGACTTCCTGGCCGCGATGGAGCAGGGGATGCCGCCCACCACCGGGTTGGGTATGGGGATCGATCGTCTGCTCATGGCGCTCACCGGGCTGGGCATCAGGGAGACGATCCTGTTCCCGATGGTCAAGCCGCTACCGCGGGACTGACGCGACCGTCACCGGCGACGCTCTGGCTGCGTCAGTCCGGCTGCGCCCACGCCGCCGCCACGAGTTCGCGGAGCACGGGTTCCCGGATCCGGGCCAGGGTCGTCACGTAGAGGCACCCCGTGCCGGTCTTGTGCGGCCCCAGCGTCGCGAGCAACGCGTCGGCTCCCGGGGCCCCGAGCAGTCCGTAGAGGCTGATGGCGGAGGCGCGGGGACTGAAGCCCACCCGGAGGGTGTCTCCCTCACGACCGCTGTCGTACACGTAGTGGTGCGTGCCGTAGCCCACGATCGACGGGCCCCACATGGACGGTGGTTCGCCGGTGACCTCGCCGAAGAGCTCGAGCAGGCGCAGGCCGTCCTCCACCCGCCGGGCGGTGGGCAACCCCTCGATCCACTGCCGTGGGGAGCCCGGTGTCTCGAGAAACGCCGTGTTGTCGTTGCGGCCGGTGGCGCGGGGCCGCGAGAGCGGATCGGCGAGGGACAGCCCCGCCGCGGACAGTGCGTCGCGCAGCACGCCGAGCTGGGAGGGGCCGACCCCGTGCAGCGCCAGAACGTCCCTCTCGGGCGTTCCGTCCAACTGGCGGAGGTCGGTGATCCCGGCCGCGGCGAGGGCGCGGGACGCCGGCGCGGAGAGCC
>NZ_JAALEE010000373.1:3618-5865 GCF_014145265.1 Dietzia sp. CW19
GGTCCCCCTACCGCCGGAGGCCCAGCAGGTGCTCGATCAGGCCCTGGCGGGATCCGTACAGGCGGACGCGGACCTGCGCACCGCCGCCGGCGGCTGGCTGGAGTCGGCGGGGATCACTCCTCCGCCCGGGTTCGTGCCCCCTCCGGCCGCGCCCCCGCCGCCGCCGGACCCCACCCCGCAGAGCCCGTGTCCGCGTACGGCCGCCGCGTGCGTCGACCTCGACGGGAACCGGACCTGGCTGCAGTCGGGGGAGCGGCTGAGCTACGGGCCGGTACGGATGTCGCACGGAAGGGTCGGTTGGGAGACCCCTCGCGGGACGTTCCAGGTCACCCGGAAGGTGCGCCACGAGGTCAGCCGTCTGTTCGACGACGCCCCGATGCCGTACTCGGTGTACTTCGTGGGAGGGATCGCCTTCCACGAGGGCGATCCGGCCTACGAGTCGCACGGGTGTATCCGGATGGACCGGCCCGCCGCGGCGACTTATTTCGAGAGGCTGCAGGTCGGGGACACCGTCGTGGTGTTCTGACGCCTCACGAGCCGGTGAACATGCGGGCCTCGGCGCGGTCTGGGAGAAGGTACTCGGCGGACTTGGCCGCCAACGCCGATCCGATGATCACGAGGATGAATCCGATCGCCGCGACGAACGGACCGTAGGTGACCGAGGTGCCGTCCGGCAGGCCCGCCAGCATCGGATCCGAGGTGTCGGTCGAGTTGAACAGGACCCAGACGAAGATGAGGTGGGCGATCAACACGAGGGACGCGAGTACCGCGTTGGCGGCCGCGAAGAATCCCAACCGGGTGAACAGCGTGACCGCCACCAGGACCGACAGCACGAGAAGCCCCAGGAAGTTCAGGGGCGCCATCGCGCGCAGGTCCAGGATCTCGGTGAGGTCGAGCGCGCTGATCCCTCCGCCGGTCCCGGTGCTCAACCAGGGGAGGTACAGACTGAGCAGGGCGAGCGCCAGCCCCACTACGGCGATCAGGCCGCCGACGCGGTTTCGCAGGTGCGGGATGATCTTGCCGCCGGTCGGGGTGCTCGCCGACGACGGCGAGGTGCGGGTGACGGGCGTTGTCTGTGCGGCCATGGCGGGTGCCCCTTAATCGGACCGGAACCTGCGAAGTGAGGTAAGTCACATAATAGGCGGGGTGTCCGGGTTCTGCCACAACGGTGCGTTCCGGCCGGACGGTGCGGTGGCGGACTGTGACCGCCGGACCGGGCCCGCCCGTCACGTCACGGGATCGACCGGATAGCGAGCGGACCGGGCGGCCCAGGCCGACCCCGCCGACACCATCACGAACCCGAACGCGGCCACATAGGGCCCGGAGGTCACCGTGGCGTTCGCGGGCAGGCCCGAGAGTGCCGGCTCCGTCGACCCCGTGGACAGGATCAGGGTCCAGACGAAGGCGAGGTGTCCCGCCAGGACCCCGATCGCCACCACCGCCGCCGCGACGGCGAACGACCCCAGGCGGGTGAGCGCGGTGACGGCCACGAGCAGGGCCAGGACAAGTAGTCCGACGAACAACACCGGTGCGACGCTGCGGACGTCGATGAGCTCGGTGATCCCCAGGGCCGAGATCCGCTCGTCCGCGCCCGTGGCCAGCCACGGCAGGTAGAGGCTGAGTAGCGCCAGCGCCAGACCGGCGGACGACGCGAGCGCCCCGATCCGGTTCCGGACGCGCGGGATCCGCTTGGTCCGTGCGGGGGTCCTGGTCGGGAGGGGGACCCGGTGGGGTGCGGGTGGGGTGTACGCGGGCATGGCGATCACGCTCCGGGCGGGGTCGACGGACGCGGGTGCGGTTGCTCACATCGTAGGAGGCGGGCCGCTCCGGATCATTGCGGCAGGGCGGTTCGTTATGGTAACGGGATCCTCAATGTCGACGGTTGGTCCGACGAGTGGGTTCGGCGCCCATCGGGTCCTCCGGCCACGGGTGCCGGGGATAGCGGCCCCGCATCTCCGCCCGTACACCGGGATAGGCCTCGCGCCAGAAGAACTCCAGGTCGCGGGTCACGGCGAGTGGCCGTCCGGCGGGGGAGAGCAGATGGACGGTCACGGGGACCCGCCCGTCGCAGATCCGGGGTGAGGTCGTCCACCCGAAACACTCCTGCAGCTTGACCGCCAGCACCGGTGCCGCGTCGGATCCGGGTTCGGGGTAGTCGACACGGTATGACGACGAGCTGGGCACCTGCAGGCGGTCGGGCACCAGCTCGTCGAACCGGGTCGCCTCCGGCCACGGGAGCAGCCGCCG
>NZ_JAALEE010000374.1:0-5059 GCF_014145265.1 Dietzia sp. CW19
GGCCCACGGTGAACAGCGTGACGCCCTCGGCCAGCAGGGCGTCCGCCGAGCGCCGCGCGTCGTCGGCGGAGGCGGCGCCGCCGATCTCGGTGGAGCGCTCGATCTCAGCCGGGTCCCGACCGACGTCGGCGCAGTGCCCGGCCAGCACCCCGGACTTGTGGCGGTAGGTCTCCACGTCCACGAACGAGTGCCAGATGTCGGCGTGACGGGCCACGTGCTTCAGGGTCTTGCGCTCGCCCCCGCCGCCGAGGAGCACCGGGATGTGCCGGGTCGGGGGAGGGGTGAGCGTGGCGAAGCGACGGTCGATCCGCTCGAGCGAGTCGCCGAGGTCGTCGAGACGCGACCCCTTGGTCCCGAAGTCGTACCCGTACTCGGCGTAGTCCCGCTCGAACCACCCGCTGCCCAGGCCCAGGATCAGGCGGCCGCCCGAGATGTGGTCGACGGTGCGGGCCATGTCCGCCAACAGGTCCGGGTTCCGGTAGCTGTTGCAGGTGACCAGCGCGCCGATCTCGACCCGCTCGGTCTGCTCGGCCCAGGCGGCGAGCATGGTCCAGCACTCGAAGTGCGCGCCGTCGGGGTCGCCGTAGAGCGGAAAGAAGTGGTCCCAGTTGAACACCACGTCGACGCCCGCGTCCTCGGACCGGCGGACGGCATCGCGCAGGAGACCGTAGTCGGGCGCGTGCTGCGGTTGGAGTTGGACGGCGATGCGGACCGGGCGGTCGGTGTTCGGGGTCATGCGCCCAGTCTGGTCCGTATCGCCGCCCGGCGCACCCGACCCGCGATGTCGCCGGGTGCACACGAGTCGCGCACCCGGGCGCGGGTCGGATGCACCCCGGCCCTCGCTACCGCTCGCGTTCGAGGAGGAACCAGAAGTGCTCGCCCTCGTGGAGGGTCCCCCGGCCGTTCATCACGGCCAGGAGGGTGTCGGGGTCGACGACGGCGAAGTGGTCGATCACCGGCAGCCGGTCGTACACCATGGAGGCGCACGGGCGGCCGCGGAACGAGACCTCCCAGAGCGAGGCGCCGCCCCCACCGGTCGCGGAGGTGTCCGGGACGACCGCCCCGGACTCGTCGGTGACCAGGATCGGGTCCACCTTCCGCGGGTCGGTGAAGTCCTTGCCCCACCAGCGCATCTGCCCGAGCATCGCGAACATCGGGTGCCCGGTGTCGAGGCCGGTGCCCTTCCACCGGGTCCCGGCGATCTCGTCGATCCCGGCGGGCTCCAGCGAGTCCCACAAGGCCGTCACCCGGTCGGTGGGGACGGTCTCCAGGGCCCGGATCGCGGCCAGCTCGTCGGTGTGCGGCGCGCTCACAGCCCGTACGTCTTCCCGATGATGTCGCGCTGGACCTCGTTGGTGCCGCCGTAGATGGTGGACACGACGGCCTGGCGGACGAGGCGCTCCATGCCGTACTCGGTGGCGTAGCCGTAGCCGCCCATGGACTGCATGCACTCGAGGGTGACGCGTTTGCTCAGCTCGGAGGCCTTGAGCTTGGCCATGGAGGCCTCGCGGGGGAAGAGCGCCTGGGGGTCGGACTCGTCGATCTTCCTGGCCACGGCGTAGACCAGCAGGCGGGTGGCCTCGATCTCGGTGGCCAGGTCGGCCATGCGGTGGCGGATGACCTGGAAGGAGCCGACGGGCCGACCGAACTGTTCGCGCTCGCGGACGAACGTCAGGCAGTCGTCGAAGGCGCGCTGGGCCACGCCGAGCTGCATGGCCGCCAGGATGAGCCGCTCGATGTTGAGTCCGGTCATGAGCTGCTTCCAGCCGCCGCCGACCTCGCCGATCACGGACTCGGCGGGCAGGCGCACGTCGGTGAAGTACAGGTCGTTGACCTCCTTGCCGCCCATGGTCTCGATCCCGCTCATCTGCAGGCCCTCGACGTCGGCGGGCACGTCGAACATGGTGATCCCCTCGTGCTTGGCGCCGGACGAGTCGGTCCGCGCGACAAGGAGGATCCGGTCGGCGAAGTGGGCGTTGGAGCACCAGGTCTTCTGGCCGGTGATCACCCAGTCGTCGCCGTCGCGGACGGCCTTGCAGCGCAGCGCCGCGACGTCCGACCCGGCGCCGGGTTCGGACATCGAGATGGACAGGGTCCCGCCCTTGACGACCAGGTCGAGCGCGCGTCTGCGCTGCTCCTCGGAGCCGAACTTCTGGTAGGCGGCACCGGTGATGAGGGTCGGGCCGATGCCACCGATGGGGGCCAGGCCGCGCAGCGAGTGCTCGAGCAGCAGGCACAGTTCCACGGCTCCGGCGTCGGCGCCGCCGTACTCCTCCGGGACGGTCAGCCCCAGCCAGCCGAGCTCGGCCATCTTGGCGTAGATCTCGGGCGAGTGGGTGCCGCCCTCGGTGGTGAGCTCCCGCCGCTTCTCGGCGCTTCCGACCTCGCGCGCGCAGAAGTCGTCGATGGACCTGGCGAAGTCCCGCTGTTCTTCGGTGAGGATGTCGAACACGTCTGGCCTCGGTTTTCTGTCAGGGGGTGACGGTGGCGGGCACAGTCGACTACTGTGGCCCGTATCACGGACGGTACATCAAATATATGTGATCGGAAACTGGAGGGAACCCGAATGACGACCACCGAACCCAGCAAGACCGGCCCCACGCTCGCGAGCCTGGATCCCCGCGACGGCACGGTCCTGGCGGAGTACCCGATCGCCGGACCCGAGGAGGTGGCGCTCGCCGTCGAGCGTGCGCGCGCCGCCGCCCGCTGGTGGGCCGCCCAGGGTCCGCGCGGTCGTCGGGAGTGGCTGCTCGAGTACAAGCGGTCGATCGCCTCCCGCTCCGACGAGTTGGCCTCGCTCATCTCCGCCGAGACCGGCAAGCCGGACGAGGACGCGACGCTCGAGGTCATGCTCACGGTGAGCCACCTGGAGTGGGCGGCCAAGAACGCCGACAAGGTGCTGCGCCGCCGCTCGGTGTCCGCCGGACTGCTCATGAGCAACCAGGCGGCCTACGTCGAGTACCAGCCGTACGGCGTCGTCGGCGCGATCGGCCCCTGGAACTATCCCGCGTTCACCCCGATGGGCACCCTCTCCTACGCCATGGCCGCCGGCAACGCCGTGGTGTTCAAGCCCAGTGAACTCACGCCCGGAGTGGGCGTCTGGCTCGCCGAGGTGTGGAACTCGCTCGGCGCCTCCCAGCCGCTGTTCCAGACCGTCACGGGTGACGGCTCGACCGGCGCCGCGCTGTGCAGGGCGGGCGTGGACAAACTGGCGTTCACCGGGTCGGCCGCGACGGGCCGCAAGGTCATGGCCGCGTGCGCGGAGACCCTCACCCCCGTCGTCATCGAGGGCGGCGGCAAGGACGCGTTCCTGGTGGACGCCGACGCCGACCTGGACTCGGCCGTCGACCAGGCGGTCTTCGGCGCCATGGGCAACGCGGGGCAGACGTGCGCCGGCGTCGAACGGATCTACGTCCACCGGGACGTCCGGGACGCCTTCGTCCACAAGTTCACCGCGAAGGTCCGGGCGCTGACCCCCGGCACCTCGGTGACCTCCAGCTACGGCCCCATGACGCTGCCGTCCCAGATCGACATCGTCCGCCGACACGTCAAGGACGCGCTGGCCCGGGGTGGCACGGCCGTCATCGGGGGCGAGGAGTCGGTGGGGGAGCGGGTCGTCGAGCCGGTCGTGCTGGTCGACGTGCCCGAGGACTCCACGGCGATCACCGAGGAGACGTTCGGGCCGACCGTCGTCATCAACTCGGTCGCGGACCTCGAGGAGGCGGTCGAGAAGGCCAACGCCAGCAGCTACGGCCTCGGCGGCGCGATCTTCACCGGCAACCGCAAGCGGGGACTGGCGCTGGCGGAGAAGCTCGACGTGGGCATGGTGTCGGTCAACGCGTTCCTGGCCTTCGCCGGGATCCCCTCGCTCCCGTTCGGTGGGTCGGGCGACTCGGGCTTCGGCCGCATCCACGGCGCCGACGGGCTCCGGGAGTTCTCGCGGCCCAAGGCCATCACGGCACAGAAGTTCGCCGCCCCGCTCAACCTCATGACCATGACCCGCAAGCCGAGGGACATCAAGGTGGTCAAGTGGATGCTGGCCAACGTGCAGGGAAAGCTGTGATCTCCCGATGACCGCCACCGCCTCGAACAGAACGACGCCGGAGGAACTCCGGGACACGACGACGACGAGCTCCGCGGACGCGGGACGGCGCACCCTGCCCGGGGTGTTCGGACCGATCCCGTCCGAGCTGGTGGCCGACGCCGCCGTCGAGCACCCGCTCACGGCGTCGCCGCCGCTCAAGCCGGGCCGCTGGTACTGGCGGGATCTCATCGCGTCCCTCGATCCGGTCGCCGACGCGGCGGAGATCCACCGCATCACCTCCTCCTACGAGTTCCCCTGGGACTACCAGCGGGCACTCGAGCTGGCCCTGTACCGCACGTACTGTGTGCCCTCGGTGTCGGCGGTCCTGGAGCAGGCCGGCCAGTTCCGCGACAACCCCCAGAAGCGGTACGACGACACCGCGTTGCTGATGGTGGAGCTGGTCGAGCACGGGTACGACTCGCCGCGCGGCAAGGAGGCGCTGCGGGTGATCAACCGCCAGCACGCGCGGTACGAGATCACCAACGACGACATGCTGTACGTGCTGTCGACGTTCATCTACGAGCCGCTGGAGTGGATCGACGCGATCGGGTGGCGGCGCCTGCACCCCCACGAGCGACTGGCCGCGTTCCACTTCTACCGCGGGGTGGGGCAGCGGATGAAGATCGCCGACATCCCGGAGGACATCGGGGAGTTCCGCCGGTGGCGTGACGACTACGAGGCCCGCACCTTCCGCTATGACCGGAACAACGAGCTCATCGGCACGTACACGCTCGATCTCATGTGTTCCTGGTATCCGGAGGCGGTCCGCCCCGCGGTCCGCAAGGTGGTCCTGTCGCTGGTGGACGACGACATGACCCGGGCCTTCGGCTTCCCGTGGCAGCCGCCGGGACGACGCAGGGCCGCGTACGCCGCGCTGCGGGCCCGGTCCGCGGTGGTCCGGTGGCTCCCGGTACGTCGACGGGCGCTGGGGTCGAGCGCGACCGAGAACCGGACCTACCCCGGGTATCCGAACGG
>NZ_JAALEE010000375.1:0-9530 GCF_014145265.1 Dietzia sp. CW19
GGCGTCGCGGTCGACACCGGCCGGTGCAGATCCGCGACCAGCGCGGCCAGGGCCCCGGGATCGGCGACGGCCTGGCGGCCACGCCGGAAGGCCTGGATGTTCGCCGCGACCGCGACTCCGTTGAGCTCGATCGCCTGCTCGATGGCCCGGGCGGAGATCGGCAGGGCGCCGCTCTGGTACGCCGCCCCCACCATGAGCATGTTGGACGCCTGCGTGGACCCGAAGAGTTTCTCCGTGATCTCGCCGGGGTTGAGGTAGACGCCCCGCCCGGAGGCCCGGTCGATGGCCGCCTGGATGTCCGGTGTGGACGGGTAGTGCACGGCGGTGTCGATCACCATGGTCCCCGTGGGGATCCGGGTGGTGGAGACCACCGCGGTGGTGCGCTCCGGGTGGGCGACCTTGAGGTTGGCGTCGTCCGCGCCCACGAGGCCGTCACAACACAGGTAGAGGTCGCAGTCCCCGGCCCCGATCTTGGGGGGTTGCTCGAGCGGCGTCCGCGCCACCCGGACATCGGAGACCACCGCGCCACCCTTCTGCGCCAGACCCGTCATGTCGAGCGTGCGGGCAGAGTTGCCGTCGAGCACGGCGGCGGTCGCCAGCACGGCCGAGACGGTGACGATCCCTGTCCCACCGATCCCGGTGAGGCGCAGCGAGAAGCCGCGGTCGGCGTCGACCGCGACCCGGTCCGGTTCCGGGAGGGCGGCGGAGTCCAGTTCCGGTGCGGTCGCCACGCGCTCGGTCCCGACGCCCGGCACCACGGTGACGAAGGCCGGGCAGTCGCCCTCCAGGCAGGAGAAGTCGAAGTTGCAGGTCGACTGGTCGATCCGGGTCTTGCGACCGAACTCGGTGTCCACCGGATGGACCGACAGGCAGTTGGACTTCTTGCCGCAGTCGCCGCACCCCTCGCAGATGCGCTCGTTGATCACCACCCGCTCCGCCGGGGTGGGGTAGGTGCCGCGCTTGCGGTGGCGGCGCTTCTCGGCCGCGCAGAACTGGTCGTGGACCAGCACGGTCACCCCGGGGACCGCGGCGAGCTCCTTCTGGACCTCGAGCGTGTCGCGGCGGTCGCGGACCTCGATGCCGCGGGGCAGTCCCTGGGACCTCGTGGCCTTGACGTCGTCGGTGGTGACGACGATCCGGGCGACCCTCTCCGCCTGCAGGAGCCGGAGGATCTCCGGCAGGGACATCTCGCCGACCGGGTCCTGGCCGCCCGTCATGGCCACCGTCCCGTTGTAGAGGAGTTTGTAGGTGATGTTGTCGCCCGAGGCGACGGCCGCGCGGAGGGCGAGGGAACCCGAGTGCATGAACGTGCCGTCGCCGATGTTCTGCACCATGTGGCGTTCGGTCAGGAACGGGGCCATACCGGTCCACTGGAGTCCCTCGCCACCCATCTGGGTGACCCCGGTGACGGTGCCGACCTGGTCCTCGTCCATGAGCAGGACCATCGCGTGGCAGCCGATGCCGCCGCCCACGAGCGTCCCGTCCGCCACCTTGGTGGAGCTGTTGTGGGGGCACCCCGAGCAGAAGTAGGGGGTGCGGGTGGTGGCCAGCGGCAGGGAGATGCGCGAGCGGCCGCGGCCCGGTCCGTCGAGCCAGGCGGCCGCCGACTCTATCCCGTGGACGCGGCCCAGCCGTTGCGCCAGGCCCCGGGTCACGGCGTCGACGTCGAGTTCACCGAAGCGGCTGAACAGGGTGGAGCCGTCCTCATGGGTCTTGCCCACGACGTTCGCGACGTCTGGCCGTCGGAAGTGGATCTCGCGGATCATCGTCTCGATGAAGTCGCGCTTCTCCTCCACCACGATCACCTCGTCGAGGCCGGTCATGAACTCGTCGAGGACCGTGCGCTCGATCGGGTAGACCATGCCGAGTTTGAGGATCCGGATGCCGCGTCGGGCGAGCTCGGCGTCGTCGAGACCCAACCTGCGCAGCGACTCGCGGACGTCGAGGTAGCTCTTCCCGGCGGCGACGATCCCGATCCGGTCGTCGGCGGTCGACTGCACGATCCGGTTGAGTCGGTTGAGCCGGGCGTACTCCAGCGCGCGGGGGATCCGGATCGTGAGCTGGTTCTGCTCCAACTCCATGAGGCTGGACCCGAGCAACTGGCCCGAGGGCACGTGGGGACTCGTACCCAGATCGCCGTAGACGGGCAGGATCCGATCCGGGTCCACCAGCGCGGTGGACGAGGCGTCCGCGACGTGCGAGGAGATCTTCATGGCCGACCACAGGCCCGAGACCCGGGAGAGGATCGCAGCGTGGACGCCGAAGTCCAGCACGTCCTGGGAGTCCGCGGGGTAGAGCGTGGGGAGGTAGAGGTCTGCCAGCGCGAGCTCGGACGAGCACGGCACGGTGGAGGACTTGGCTCCGGGGTCGTCACCGACCAGCGCCACCGCGCCCCCGTGGGGGTCGGTGCCGATGAGGTTGGCGTGGCGGATCGCGTCCGTCGCGCGGTCCAGGCCGGGGGCCTTGCCGTACCAGTACCCGACGACGCCCTGCAGTGGCGCGCCTCCGGTGTGGGCCGTCGCGCGTAGGGTCCCCGTGCGTCGCGCGAGCTGCGACCCCATGACGGCCGTGGCGGCGGCCTCCTCGTTGAGGGCGGGGCGGTGGACCACGTCGAACGGGTCGAGGAACGTCCCGCGCCTGGCCAGCTCGAGGTCGTAGCCGGCCAGCGGCGAGCCCTCGTAACCACTGACGAGACTGGCGGTGAGCAGGTTCTGCCTGCGGTCCAGTCGGGCGCGGTCGCGGACCGTGCGGACGAGGGCCTGGATGCCGGTGAGGAACACCGTGCCGCTCTCCCGCGTGTAGCGGTCGGAGAGCGAGAACGAGGTGGCGTCCGCCCGCCCGGTTCGGGGCAGATCATCGTGGGAGCCGCTCGAGGGGTGGAGTAGGGAGGTCATCTGTCACACCTGGCCTTCTGACGACAGTGGCTGTGTCTCCAGGCTAGGCGTGTGGGTGATGCGCGTCACGTGGCCAGCGCGATGCAGTGCACCATGTGCAGGATGTTGGCCACATTCCGTCGCGAGATGGACATGATGCGCAGTGTTCACCGGTCTAGCATGGACACATGGACGCGCCTGCCGATCTGGATCACACCGACCGACGACTCCTGAAGATCGTCCTGGCGGGCCCCAGGGTCGGGGTGCGCGAGTTCTCCCGCCGCCTCGGGGTGGCCCGCGGGACGGCGCAGGCGCGGTTGGACAAGCTCGAGGCGAGGGGGGTGATCGCGTCGTGGGCGCCGACCCTCGATCCGGCCGCGCTCGGGTTCCCGCTCTCGGCCCTGGTCCACATCCAGGTCGCGCAGGCGAAGCTGCAGGCGACCTGTACGGGCCTGGCGGAGGTGCGCGAGGTCCTCGAGGTGATGAGCGTGGCGGGGGAGTTCGACATCGTCTGCCGTGTCGTGGCCCGGGACCACTCGCATCTCGAGGAGGTCTTCAGCGCCATCATCGCCACCCCGGGTGTCCTGCGCACCCGCACCGAGGTGGTCCTGCGGCGACGGGTCGGCCCGCGTGTCGCCCAGCTGCTGGACGAGTGAGGTTCACTCCCAGATGCGGGCGAACGGATAGGCCTGCTCGTACTCGGAGGCGAGTTCGAGGAGCAGTCGATCGTGGCCGATCCTCGCCGACAGGTGCACGCCGATGGGCAGGCCGTCCGGCGCCCGGCCGGTGGGAAGCGAGACGGCGGGCGATCCCGCGATGTTCTGGAGGGGCGTGAAGGTGACCCAGTTGGAGACCCGCTCGAGGTGGGTCTCGTAGGGCAGGTCCGCATCCAGGTACCCGACCTCGGGGGTCTCGTGGTTGACCACCGGGTTGAGGTAGACGTCGAACTCGCCGAACGCCGAGTCGAACCGCCGCCTGGTCCGGTAGAGGCGGTACAGGTGCAGGGGGAGCGAGGGCAGACCCCGCCTGGCCATCGCGGCGAGGCCGATCGTGAACGGGTCGAGCCGCTCCGCCGCGAACTCCGGACTGAACATGCCCCGGCCGCCCGAGGAGGTGCCCAGGGCGAGCAGGCCCCAGTAGGCGATGAAGTCCTCGCGGAACGAGTCCGGGACCGGCGCGGTGGTCGGCACGATCTCATGGCCCAACGCCGCCAGCCGGTCGGCGGCCTCCCGCAACACCGCCAGGGTGGCGGCATCGGTCGGGTCGCCCGCGGGACTGTGTTCGACGAGGCCGATCCGCAGCCGGCGCCCGGGGGCCCGCGCGACCGTACCCAGCGGTGGGACCCCCACCGGACGGTGTCCCGCTTCGAAGGCGGTCAGGAACGCCACCGTGTCGCGAACGGACCGGGTGACCACGGACTGGGAGATGATCGGGATCGGCATGTTCGCCGAGAACTTCTCGTCGGGGTGTCTGCCCCGACTGGGCTTGAACCCCACCAGGCCGGTGACCGCCGCGGGGATCCGGATCGACCCACCGCCGTCATTGGCGTGCGCGATCGGCAACGCGCCGGCGGCCACCAGTGAGGCGGATCCCCCCGAGGACCCGCCGCTGGTGCGGCCGGTGTCCCACGGGTTCCGGGTGACGAGCCCGCCCTGTCGCTCGGTGGCGGCGGTCCAGCCGAACGGCGGCATCGCGGTCGTGCCCACCGGGATCAGTCCGGTCGCACGGAAGAGCGAGGCGTAGGGGCCGTCGTGGAGGGCTGGTCGGGTGGGGACCGCCGACGAGCCGAGCGTCATGGGCAGACCCTCCACCCGGACCGCGTCCTTGAACGCCGACGGCACGCCGGCGAGAGGGGCGGAGAGCTGGGAGTTCCGGACCCACTCCGCCCGGTGGCGCGCGCGGTCGTAGTCGGTGTGCACCAGGGCGCCCAGAACGGGGTCCACCGTGGCGCAACGCTCGATGGCGGCCTCGACCAGTTCCGCGGGTGAGACCTCCCGCCTGCGAACTCTCTCCGCGAGGGCGGAGGCGTCGTCGTACGCGAGCGCATCGTCGCGGAAGGCGTGCACGCGGCGCGGCGGTCCGGCGGGGGTCGGATCGGCGGGGGTCGGATCGGCGACGGCATCGGCTGTGGTGTCGGTCACGCGTCCACTGTAGGGCGTCCCCCTTGACAACGGCCGGGGTACTCGTGCATCTTAGGTGTACCTTACTTAGGCGAGCGTCACCTTATTCTCGTACCCGAGATCTCGCCGTGTAGCTGGCGACCCGTGGAGGGCGAACAATGGCAGTGCACCCGATCGTGTCGGATCCGGTCGTGACGGGCGCCCGACGTCTCCTGGACGGGGCGGGCATCGCCACGGTCGCCGTCCGCGGCACCCGGGACCGCTCAGATGTGATGGTCTCCGCCCAGCACCGCTGGATCGGCGGAGGCGCCGTCGTCGTCACCGGGGCCCCCGCACCGTGGTCCGGTCTGATCGTGGAGCCGGGCTCCTCGGTCGAGGTGGTCGTGATGATCGACGAGTTCGCTCCGATCGTCGAGGCGAAGGTGCACGTCGCCAGCCTCTACGGTTTCGGGGTGGCGCGTGCGGCACGCCAGGGCGAGGGGTGGGTCGTCGAGATCGAGATCGAGCTCGGCGAGCTGCAGGTGCGCCGTCTCGGCCACGAGGGGACGGTTCTCGCCCGCGACCTGGACGCGGTGCCCTCGGACCCGCTGGCGTCCGAGGCGCCCGGTCTCGCGGACGAGATCCGGGCGCGATTCGGGGAACACCTGGCGATCCTGGCGGGATCGGGCGACCCGGCTCACCCGCCGTTCGTCCTCGGTGTCGACCCGGACGGCCTCCACCTTCTCACCGCACTCGGGCGCGACGCCGATGTCGTGCACCTGCCGTTCATGACCCGGGCGCAGTCCGTCGGGGACGTGGTCCGCGAGATGGGCCAGTACGTGGCCCGGGCGAGCTGAGTCCCGGGCCACATCCCGGCCGACGCCCCGGCCCACGTGCCGGCGGCGCCTACGCGGGGGAGTAGGTGAGGCAATCGGCGGTGTCCGCGCCGGAGCCGATCGTCACGGACTCCGCCGAGCAGAGCAGGTCCTTGTTGTGCGTGCACTCCACGCGCTGACAGGCGCCGACGTGCGCGCTCGCGGTGGGGAGGCCGCCCCGGACGTCGAGCGAGATGAACGTCCCGCACTCGGCGTGGTCGGGTGATCCCGCCACGGTGATCGCCGGGGCCGTGCAGTCCGCGTCGGCGTTGAACGAGCACGTGGTGACGGTGCAGTTGCTGATTCCGGTGAGAGTGGCCATGGCGGTTGCTCCTCGTATCGGTGGGTGTTCCCGGTGGTGCCGATCCGGTTGCCGCGGACCGTCGGTGTCACCGAGTCAACCCCTGATCGGCTCGACTTGCAAGCAAGGAGAGCCTGTGCTAGATCAGGTTAGCCTAAGCATCTGACCAGCGCTTTCCCTGAATGTCCGCGGTGTGAGCTCCGCGGACCGCGTACCCCCGCCGCCTCCCGGTGGCGTGTGTGGTCTCCGATCCCCCTCTGGACATCTGTGAGCCATCGCACTATGGTCGAACTCAGTTAATCCGACTTAACTGAAAGGGAGCGGCGCTGATGACTTCCGCGACCACCGATCACCCGACCACCAATCGCCAGGCGCACGAGGAGCTCCTCTCCGACCTCCGCGACCGCCTCGAGCGGGCCGCGTTGGGCGGTGGGGAGAAGGCCCGTGCCCGGCACCTCGAGCGGGGCAAGCTCCTCGCCCGCCAGCGGGTGGACGTCCTCCTGGATCCCGGTAGCCCGTTCCTCGAGCTGTCCCCGCTGGCCGCCGAGGAGATGTACCGGGGCAAGGCGCCGGGCGCCGGTGTCGTGGCCGGGATCGGCCGGGTCTCCGGGCGCGAGTGCCTGGTGATCGCCAACGACGCGACCGTCTCCGGCGGCACCTACTACCCGATGACGGTGAAGAAGCACCTGCGTGGCCAGGAGGTGGCGATGGCCAACAACCTGCCGTGCATCTACCTCGTGGACTCCGGCGGGGCGATGCTCCTGCAGCAGGACGAGGTCTTCCCGGACCGCGACCACTTCGGCCGGATCTTCTACAACCAGGCGAACATGTCCGCCAAGGGCATCCCGCAGATCGCCGCGGTCATGGGTTCGTGCACCGCCGGCGGCGCCTACGTCCCGGCGATGAGTGACGAGGCCGTGATCGTCCGGAACCAGGGCACGATCTTCCTCGCCGGCCCGCCGCTGGTGAAGGCGGCCACCGGCGAGGAGGTCACCGCCGAGGAGCTCGGTGGCGGCGACCTGCACGCCAAGACCTCCGGTGTGGTGGACCACCTGGCCGACGACGACTACGACGCGCTCATGAAGGTCCGCCAGATCGTGGCGACCTGCCCGCCGGCGCCCGAGCCGGACTGGGAGGTGCTCGAGCCCCGCGAGCCCGCCCGCCCGCAGTCCGACCTCTACGACCTCGTCCCGGTCGACTCCCGCCAGCCCTACGACGTGCGCGACATCATCGGCACGATCGTCGACGGCGGCGAGTACACCGAGTTCAAGGAGAACTACGGTGCCTCGATGGTGACCGCGTTCGCGCGGATCCACGGGCATCCGGTGGGGATCATCGGCAACAACGGCGTCATCTTCTCCGAGTCCGCGCTCAAGGGTGCGCACTTCATCGAACTGTGCGACCGCCGCAAGATCCCCCTGGTCTTCCTGCAGAACATCACCGGCTTCATGGTCGGCCGTCAGTACGAGGCGGGCGGCATCGCCAAGAACGGCGCCAAGATGGTCACGGCCGTGGCGTGCGCGCGGGTCCCCAAGTTCACCATCGTCGTGGGCGGGTCGTTCGGTGCCGGCAACTACTCCATGTGTGGCCGTGCGTACTCCCCGCGGTTCCTCTGGATGTGGCCCAACGCGAAGATCGCCGTGATGGGCGGGCCCCAGGCGGCCGACACCCTCGCCTCGGTGCGCGCCGCGCAGGTCACCAAGTCGGGCGGGGAGTGGACGGACGAGCAGCAGGCCGAGTTCACCGCGCCGATCCGCGAGCAGTTCGAGGAGCAGTCCACCGCGTACTACTCCACGGCCCGACTGTGGGATGACGGGATCATCGATCCCGCCGACACCCGTACCGTCCTCGGCCTGGCCCTCGCGGCCGCGGCCAACGCCCCCCTCGAGCCGGTCAACAACGGCGTCTTCAGGATGTGAGTCGAGCTATGTCACAGAAACTCCACACCGTTCTGGTGGCCAACCGCGGCGAGATCGCGTGTCGCGTGATCCGTTCCCTGCGGGCCGCGGGTATCCGCTCGGTCGCCGTCTACTCCGATGCGGACGCGGACGCCCTCCACGTGCGCATGGCCGATGCCGCCGTCCGCCTGGGCCCGGCCCAGGCCTCGCAGTCCTATCTGGACTTCGAGAAGGTGATCGACGCGTGCCGCCGGACCGGCGCCCAGGCCGTCCACCCGGGATACGGCTTCCTGTCCGAGAACTCGCGGTTCGCGCGGGCGCTCGAGGAGGCGGGCCTGATCTTCGTGGGGCCGCCGGCCACCGCGATCGAGACCATGGGCGACAAGATCACGGCCAAGGCGGCGGTCTCGGCTCGTGACGTGCCCACCGTGCCCGGGATCTCGCGACCGGGACTGACCGACGACGAGTTGGTGGCCGGCGCCGACGAGGTCGGGTACCCGGTCCTCGTCAAGCCGTCCGCGGGCGGCGGAGGCAAGGGCATGCGACGCGTGGAGCGACCGGAGGACCTGCGCGCCGCGCTCGACTCCTCCCGCCGCGAATCGGCGGGCGCCTTCGGCGACGACACGCTGTTCCTGGAGCGGTTCGTCGACACCCCCCGCCACATCGAGGTGCAGGTCCTCGCCGACACCCACGGCAACGTCATCCACCTGGGTGAGCGTGAGTGCTCTCTGCAGCGCCGCCACCAGAAGGTCATCGAGGAGGCGCCCAGCGCGCTGCTCGACGAGGTCACCCGCCAGCGCATCGGCACCGCCGCGTGCGACGCCGCCCGCTCGGTCGGCTACGTGGGCGCCGGCACGGTCGAGTTCATCGTCTCGGCCAACGCCCCGGACGAGTTCTTCTTCATGGAGATGAACACCCGTCTGCAGGTCGAGCACCCGGTCACCGAGATGGTGACCGGCGTGGACCTGGTGGACTGGCAGGTCCGCATCGCCGCGGGCGAGGAACTGACGCTGCGCCAGGAGGACATCACCCTCACCGGCCACGCGATCGAGGCCCGCGTCTACGCGGAGGACCCGGCGAAGGGTTTCCTGCCCACCGGCGGCACCGTGCTCGGTCTGGAGGAGCCCTCGGGCGACGGCATCCGCGTGGACTCCGGCCTGCGCGTCGGCACGGTCGTCGGCAGCGACTACGACCCGATGCTCGGCAAGGTCATCGCCCACGGCTCCGACCGCGCGGAGGCATTGGCCCGGCTCGACGCCGCGCTGGCCGGCACCCACGTGCTGGGCCTGCGGACCAACATCGACTTCTGCCGGTTCCTGCTCTCCCAGCCGGAGGTCGTCGCCGGCGACCTCGACACGGGTCTGCTCGATCGGACCCTCGACGACTACACCGCCACCCCGGCGCCCGAGGGTGCACTGGTCGCCGTGGCCATGCACCGCACCGAGGAGCGCTGGGCCCGCGTGCCGGCCGCCCGGCGCGGACCG
>NZ_JAALEE010000376.1:0-3167 GCF_014145265.1 Dietzia sp. CW19
GTCCGCGGGGTCGATCGCGCCGTCCGGTCCGGGGGTCGCGGCGAGCGGGGTGAGCATGCCGGCGTTGGCGTCGGGCTCCACCAGGACGCGGTCGGCGAGCATGCACGGGTTCCCGGCCAGGGCCGAGAAGTTGCCGGCCGCGATCGTGTACGCCGGGTACTGCTTGTGGACCCCCTTGGCGAACGAGGCGACGGAGAACACGACGAGCAGACCCGCGACCACCGCGATGGGTGCGGCGGCGATCGTCCGCACCCGCCGCCGGCCCTCGCGCGTCCTGGGCGCCTGCGTGCCCACGTAGTCCTGCCTGAGATGCTGCCAGCCGGCATAGGCGAAGGTCAGGACCGCCAGACCCAGGAGCACGGTGGCCGCGTCGATGCCGCGGACACTGGGCGCCTTGTCCCACCAGGGGATGCCGTAGCTCGAGACGTACCACCAGCCGTTGGGTCCGGCGAAGGCCAGCGCGAGCACCACCAGGATGATCCCCAGGAACACGGTCCGGTTGCGGGCGGTGCGGACCGCGGACGCGGAGATGGCCATGGCGCCGAGCGCCGCGATCGCCGCGCCGATCCCCGCGTAGACACCGAAGTGGTGGGTCCACTTGGTGGGGGAGAACATCATGAAGAACGCGGTGCCCACCACCACACCGACCAGGCGCCAGACGGGCCCCGAGGCCGCGCCCGGGATCTTGCCGCGGCGCAGCAGGGTGCCGATCACCATGATGAGGCACAGCAGGACCAGCAACACCGGGAGTCGACGCGAGAGCGAGCCGTCGACCGTCGGGATCATCAGGTAGTAGTAGCGGACGAACTCCTCGAACCAGTTCAGGTTGGGGCCGATCTCGCCGCGCACCCGGATGGCCTCGAGCACCGAGGCCAGGGACTGGATGCCGAAGACGCTGATGAGCACCATGGTCCCCGCGGCGAGCACCGGGGCGACCAGCGCGAGGTGAGACCCGACCTCGCGCCCGCGCACCACGACGGTGCGCAGGACCGGGCGCAGTCCCATCACCAGCGCGGCGACGGCCATGAGTCCGGTGGGGCCGGTGGCCAGCGAGAACGAGGCGACGATCACCGCTATCGCGTACGGCAACATGCGTCGGGTCGCGATGGCGCGTTCGACGGAGACCCAGGTCAGCAGCGCGCCCAGGGCGATGACGGGCTCGGGCCGCAGGCCGTTGTTGAAGGCCATCCAGAAGGCCAGGAACACGGCGGCGGCGCTCCACACGACCACCGGGGTGGTGCGCGCGGCGCGGCCGAGCCGCGGCAGGACCTCGCGGCTGATGACGAGCCAGCACAGGATCGCGGCGACGAGCGCGGGCAGACGCATCCACGGGCTGGCGGTGGACACGTGCGCGAGCATCGTGAGCAGGTCGTAGTACGGGGAGCCGAACGGAGACTCCGGGACGCCGTACCAGCGGTAGTAGTTGGCCATGTAGCCGGCGGGGTCGGCGGCCCGGGCCATCGACATGATGTACCCGTCATCGGAGGTGTTGCCGCCGATGAAATGCCACACACCGAGCGTGCCGATCACGGCCACGTCCGGTAGCCGGATCCTGAACCACCCGCGGGGCAGGAACCGGCGGGACCGGCGGCCGTCGGTCTGGTCGAGCCCGTGCAGGGCCCAGAGGGCCACAGCGGTGGCGATCAGCCCGATCACGATGGCGGCCCACTTGAGGGCGGTCGGGTCGGTGGTGAAGCGGGAATCGACCTCTACGGCCACCTCGAGGCCGTCGGGGACCACGGTGTCGGAGGGCAGGTCGGTGTAGATGCCCACGACCATCGGTCGGAGGTCGTCGGCATCGACCCGGCGGGCGGCGTCGTCGATGCCCTCGAACTCCGCCTCGACGAAGGTCGGGGCGGCGGTCACGGTCAACTGCGTGCAGTCCCCGGCGGCGACCTCCTCCCGCGGTGCGGAGACGATGACCCGGTTGCGGGAGACCACGTCGACCGTGTCCGCGGAGGCCCGGACGAACAGTGCCCGGTCGCCGGCCTCCTCACCACCCGCCGGGGCGGTGGACAGCAGGATCCCGCCGTCGGCGGGCAGGTCCGCGACCAGGGTGCAGGGCACGGAGGCGGTGAACCGCTGGGGCGAGTGCGCCATCAGCGGCGCGGTCACCGAGTCGACCGATCCGTTCTGTGGCCACTGCACGCTCGATGTGGTCTGGGTGACCGGCAGGAACGGCAGGGAGAGGAAGCACAGAGTGCCCAGGAGGCCGCTGACGATGGCGACGAGGCGGAGCCTCGCGACACGGGCGTCGGCGGCGACCGGGCCGGAAGCAACGGTGGAGTCTGACACGACGCCCGATTCTAGGCGACGGTCACTTCATGGGACCCGGCGTGGTCCAGCCCCACTGGACGGAACTGCTGCGCACGAGGTCCGCGGGCGTCGCCCCGGGGTCGAGGGGTTCGAACCGTTGGAGGGAACCCCAGTCCCGCGACCAGTCGTGGTCGAGGTAGGTGGGGACGGTGACGGCCTCCACCGTCTGGGTGGTCCACAGCAGTGGTCCGCCGCCGCCCGCGCTCTGCCACCAGTTCGCGGCGGCCGAGGACTCGCGGTCGGCGAGGATCCGGTAGCGGGGGATCTCTGCGACCCCGCCGTTGTGGACGAACGGGCGCTGACAGGGGAAGGCCAGGGCCACCACCCAGTCGACGAGCACCGGGTCGGTGTGGCCCACGACCTCGTCGAGGGTGCGTAGCCGGGGGTTCCGGGGCGGGGTCACGGCGAGCCACCAGTCGGGGTCGAGGTTGCCGTCGGTCGCCACCACCCGGACGACCTCGGCGTCGGAGGGGATCGACTCGAGGGGGATCCTGAGGTTGCGCCAGGCGGGGGCGGGACCGATGTCGACGGGGGTCGTGGAGCCCATGACCTCGAAGTCGGTGGGGCCCGCCGCGCCGACCCGGCCCGGTCGGCCGTACTCGATCGTCAGATCGCCGTTGCCGATGCGGCCGGCCGCGGCCATCACCAGCAGGGGGCTGTTGGGGCGGCGGGCGGGCAGCTCGTACCAGGCCGACGTGAGTTCGGCGGCGACCTGGGGACCGCGACGGTAGGAGCCCAGCACCGGTGTGGTGTCGGGGTCCAGGCCGAAGGGCAGCGCGACGGTGGAGCCGTTGACGGTGACCTCACCCCGGCCGCCGGTGGTGCCCGCGTCGACGCCGTCGCCCGGCTCA
>NZ_JAALEE010000377.1:0-1258 GCF_014145265.1 Dietzia sp. CW19
GGCGGGCGCAGTTGGCGAGGAGACCGAGGGAGGCCAGGGTCACGACCGCCGAGGTGCCACCGTTGGAGATGAGGGGCAGCTGGAGGCCGGTGACCGGGAGCAGACCCACCACGTACCCGATGTTGATGAACGCCTGCAGCACGATCGTCGTGGTGATCGTGCCGGCCAGCAGGCGACGGAACGGGTCCGCCGACCGCAGCGCGACGCGCATGCCGGCCCACCCCAGCGCCAGGTACAGCGTGACGACCACGGCGGCGCCGAACCAGCCGAGCTCCTCCCCGATGATGGCGAAGATGAAGTCGTTGGTCGCCTCCGGGAGGTAGAACCACTTGGCGCTGGACTGCCCCAGGCCCACCCCGAACAGGCCGCCCTCGGCGAGCGAGAGCATCCCCTGATACGACTGGTAGGCCGAACCCTGGGGGTTCGAGAAGTCACCGACGAAGGTGTTGAAGAAGGTCCGGACGCGCTCGAAGCGGTAGGCGAACGTCACGGCGAGGACGCCGAACACGACGGTGCCGAACGCGATCACCCACACGAAGTGCCGGGTAGGGTACCCGGAGAACCACAGCACGCACAGGAATGCGATGGTCACCGCCGTGGCCATGCCGAGGTCGGGGGCGACGACGACGAGGGCGGCGACCACCCCGTACCCCACGATGGCCGGGAAGAGCAGGTCGAGCCAGTACCCGGTGCGGATGCGCTTGGCCACCACCGACGACGCCCAGATGATGAACGCGAACTTGGCGATCTCGGCGGGCTGGATCGCGAAGAAGCCGAGGTCGATCCACCCGCGGGAGCCGTTGATCTCCATGCCCACACCGGGGATCAGCACGGCGATGAGCAGACCGATGGACACCAGGAGCATCGGCAGCGCGGCAGCCCGCAGCAGCTCGAACCGCATGCGCAGGGCCACCACGAACCCCACCCAGCCGATCGTGACGAACACGGCCTGGCGCAGGAAGATGTCGAACGGCGTGCCGCCACCGGAGAAGGCGAGGACGTTGGAGCTCGCCAGCACCATCCCCAGGCCGATCACGGTGAGCAGGGCGGTGACCACCATGACCACGTGGTACGAGGTCAGCGGCGCACGGTCGATCGCGGCCAGTGGCGCGGCGATGCGCCCCAACAGATCGGGCCGGGTCGCGGCGCCGGCCTCGTCGGCGTCGTCCCGGCGAGCGGGTTCTTCAAGTGCCATGCCCTACCTCCCGGCGACCCGGCCCACGGCGAGCGCGAAGCTGCGCCCGCGGTGGCCGTAGTC
>NZ_JAALEE010000378.1:0-6057 GCF_014145265.1 Dietzia sp. CW19
GTCGACCTCCGCCTCCGCGGCCCGGAGGAGCTCCCGGAACCGTGCGACGGTTCGTCCGGCCTCCTCGAGGCGCTCCACCTCCACCTCGACGGCGGCCAGCGAGGATCGCCTGGCGGAGTGGGCGGCGGAGTGGTGTGCGTGCTCGGTCACCGCGGCATCGAGTTCGGACAGCCCCGCCCTGGCGTCGTCCAGTGCCGTGCGTGCGTCCGCGAGCCGGGTCTCCGACCGCGCGAGCTCGCCGGTGGGCTCCCCGCGTCGTGCCGTCAGGTAGCGGTGACGTTCCTCCGCGACCCGGGTGACCAGTGTGTCGTCACTCGTGGGAGCGGCCCCGCCGGCCGCGGCGTCCAGGGCTCGCCGCAGCGACTCCATCCCCTTGCCCGCCTCCACCTGACCGATGGGTTCGTCCTGGGCGATACGCAGCGCTCTCCACAGGGACCTGTCCACCCGGCGGTCCAGGAGGTCCCGCACGTAGTCGTGGGCGTCGTCACCCGTCAGCGCCACCTTCGCGGACTCCGGGAACTCGAGTGACGTGCGCTTGCCGCGCACGAACTCCTTGCGGTACCGCATCCGCTCGCGGTCGATCGTGAACTCGGCCTCCACCACCACCGGGACGTCACGCCCCACAGGGCTCGCGGCCTTGATCTCCGCTCGGCCGGAGGAGGCCTTGTGTTCGAGGAGCATCTCCAGTGCATCCATGAGGCTCGTCTTGCCCGATTCGTTGGGGCCCTCGATCACGAAGACCCCGCGGGGGGGCACCTGCACCTCCTCCCGGTCGACGCCTCGGAAGTCCTCGATACGCAGCCGGTGCAGGATCACCTCAGGCCTCCGTCCACGAGCCGGTATAGCAGACTGAGCGCATTGCCGGCGTCCTCCGAGTCCGATCCGTTCGACGCCGCCTTCTCCACGAGATCCTGAACCGCGCGCCCGGCATAGCCGTCCACGAGGTCGGTGAAGTCCGAATCCTCCGCGCGGACCACCAGGTGGGTGAGCCGCTCTCGCAGGTATGCGGCCGCGAACAGCTCCGCCCACGTCTCCAGGAGATCGTCGATCCTCGCACGCAGGGCCACCCCGACGGTCCCGGTGAGGCCCAGCTTGAGGACCGTCCTGGGTTTGTCCTCGATCGCCTCGATCCGCTCGGCGAGGGCGTCGAGGTCCGACTCGGTCTCGATCTCCGCGGTGATCGCGAGGAAGGACCACCGTCCGGTCCGGATGGGTGTCACCACACAGTCACCCCGGCCGCCGGTGGGGCTCCGCGTCCCGAGCTCGACGAGCAGAGCCTGACCGGACGCCCTCTCGACGTCGTCGAACGCCGTGGTCTCGGGGCTCCCCGAGAACCAGATCCTGTCGCCGGCACCGACACGGGTGACCGAGTGCCTGTCGCCGAGGGCCACGTAGTCCAGGTGTCCCGACCCGACGGCGCTCTCGAGCTCCGCGACGCGGATCGCCTCGACGGACGGCGAGTCACCGCCGTAGACCTCGTCGGTGCCACCGTGCGCGACGAGGATGCGCAGGGAGTCGGTCGGGCCCAGGTCGGCGAGCAACGCGGGGAGACGGGCGGGATCCGGGCGCTTGGAGGTCCACGGGACCCCCACCACCTCGACCCCGGGGCGTATCTCCACGGGCTCGGAGTCACAGATGACGGTGACGGCCCCGCCGTCCACGGCCGAGGAGAAGTCCCGGCACCTCAGTACCGACGACACGTCCAGCGGATCGTGGTTCCCGGGGAGGATCAGTACAGGTACCGGGAAGGCCGCGAGAACCTCCGCGGCACGGAGCACGACCGATCGGGGAACGGCGTTGTCCTCGAACGCGTCGCCCGCGACCACGACGAACTCGGCGCCGTGCTCGAGGGCGATGTCCCCCAGCGACGCCACCGCGGCGAGCCGGTCCGCCGTGTACACCGCCTGTGACTCGGTCCCGAGGAATCGCCGTGTCATCCCCAGCTGCCAGTCGGCCGAGTGGAGGAATCGGATCGTGTCGCCGTCCCGTCGCCTGTCCATGGCCGCATCGTAGGTGGGGGCTCCGACAGTGCTGCGGCGGGATTCGCCGACCGGGTGGATCACGGGCGCTGATCCCCCGGCCGATACCGGCTGAACGCGTCGAGGAAGTCCTCCAGGTCGGCCACCACCCGCAGTTGTTCGAGTGGATCCCCGGTCGCGGCCGCGGCGAGTCTCCTGGTGACCGGTGCGTCCAGGAGATCCTCCAGACCCGCCGGGGCGGTGGTGGGGACGGCGGGGAGAAGTGGATCCCGGCCCCACAGGCTCTCCTCCACGTCGAAGGCGACCGCGCCGACGTCCCCGTCCGCGGTCCCCCCCAGCACGGCGCCCACCGTCTCGGCCCTCAGTCCCCGGAGTGCGAACATCACCTCCGGGGTGGCGTCC
Source organism: Dietzia sp. CW19 (assembly GCF_014145265.1). Lineage (NCBI taxonomy): Bacteria > Bacillati > Actinomycetota > Actinomycetes > Mycobacteriales > Dietziaceae > Dietzia > Dietzia sp. CW19. Next base: position 2,382 of record NZ_JAALEE010000378.1, read on the forward strand.
CACCACTCCACGAGCACGTGGGCGGCGGACAGCACGTGTCGACACGGGCCCGGCTGGACCGGGCACCGGCACGAGTACCGGGTGGCGCCGTGGACCGCCGGGAGCAGGAGGAATCCGACCGTGTCGGAGAAATCCCCGGAGAGCGCGCCCAGCACTCCTCCCTCCTCGCGGCGGAGCGCCGTGCGGAGCGCGTCGGTGTCCGTGGCGTCGAGCGGGGCGAACTCGAACTCCACGGAGAACGGGTCCGGTTGACTGCCGTCGACGTCGCACCGCACGATGCGGCCGGAGTGCTCCAGGGAGAGCACCCTGCCGTTGCGCGCGTCCTTGCGGCCGAGGAACGCCTCGCCGCGGCTCACGCCGGATTCGAGGTCCGAGGACCACCGCCGACTCCACATGTGCGACCCGAACGGACCCGCCTTGGACCTGGTGGGGATCCCTCCTCTCCCGCTCACGTCTCGTCCGTCCCCTCGTCGGTCAGCGCGACGAGTGAGGCCAGATCGGCGTCTGTCAGTTCGGTGAGCACACCCGCGAGGGGGCCGAGCGTCAGATCCGCCAGCTCGCGCTTGGACTCGAGCAACTCGTCTATCCGGTCCTCCACCGTCCCGGGCGCCACGAGGTTCCGCACCTGGACCACCCGGGTCTGCCCGATCCTGTGGACGCGATCCGTCGCCTGGTTCTCCACCGCGGGATTCCACCACCGGTCCAGATGCACCACGTGATTGGCCTCGGTCAGCGTGAGCCCGGTCCCGCCCGCCCGGAGGGAGGCGAGCATCAGCGGTGGGCCGTCCGCGCTCTGGAACTCCTCGACCATCGAGGCCCGACCACCCGCGGTGACACCGCCGTGGAGGAACGGGACCCCGGTCGCCGCCCGGCGCTCCAACAGCGGGATGATCAGATCTCCGAAGGCACGGTACTGCGTGAACAACAGGACCTTCTCCCCCGCGTCGAGGATCTCGGTGAGGACCTCGTCCAGTGCCGCGAGCTTTCCGGACCGGTGTCGCCCACCCCGCAGCAGCGAGGACCCGTCGCCGAGATAGTGCGCAGGATGGTTGCACACCTGTTTGAGCGCGGTGAGACCGGACAGGATCGCACCCTTGCGGGCCGCACCCTCGGAGTCCCTGACCTGCTCCATCATGTCCTCGACGACCGCCTGGTACAGGGTCGCCTGTTCACGGGTCAGTGGTGAGTCGACCCTGATGTGTTGCTTGGCCGGCAGATCCGCGGCCACGAGCGGGTCCGACTTGAGTCGGCGCAGGACGAACGGGGCCGCCAGGGCACGCAGCCGGGTGGCCGCGGCCTCGTCTCGGTGCGATTCGATGGGGACCACGAACCGGGCGCGGAAGGTACTGGCCGACCCGAGCAGCCCCGGGTTGGCGAAGTCGAACACCGCCCGTAGTTCGTCCAGCCTGTTCTCCACCGGGGTCCCGGTGAGCGCGATCCGGTGCCGCGCGGGGATCGATCTGATCGCCCGGGACACCGCGGTCGCCGGGTTCTTGACCGTCTGCGCCTCGTCCGCGACCAGACGCCGCCACCTCACCCCGGTGAGCAGGTCGACGTCACGAGCTGCGGTGCCGTATGAGGTCAGGACGAGGTCGGAGTCCGCCATCTTCTCGGCCGCGCCCTCACCTCGGTCCCGACCCTGTCCGTGATGGACGTGGACCCGGAGGTCCGGCGCGAACGTCGACGCCTCCCGGGCCCACGTGGCGACCAGGGTGAGCGGCGCCACCACCAGTGTCGGTCCGGACCTCCCGGCCGCGTGTTCGACCGCGGTGAGCGCGAGCACCTGCATCGTCTTGCCGAGACCCATGTCGTCGGCCAGGACCGCCCCGGTATCGGCCCGGGAGAGCGCCGAGAGCCACCTGACACCGTCCAGTTGGTACGGACGCAGGGTGGCCCGGAACCAGTCCGGGAGCACGACCGGGGACGACGACGAGGGGATCCAGTCGAGGGTGCCCGGCGACCGGACCTCGACTCCCTCCGCCTCCTCGGACATCAACGCCCCGACCAGAGCGGGTGCGGTCGTCCGCTGGCCACGCCTGGCGGCGAGGAAGCGGGCCGCCCGCCGGAGCGCACCCGGGTCCGCCCGGACCCACTGGCCGCGGAGCTTGACCAGGTCCGACGCGGCGTCGAGCAACATCCGGGCCTCGGTGGCGTCCAACGGGTTGTCGTCGACCACCAACTCCCAGTCGACGTCCGCCAGCTGTTCGAGGCCCAACCGGTGCCCCGAGTCCACTGACTCGGTCCCGGGCTCCTTGACGGCCAGCCTGACCGCTGTCCTGATCCTGGTCCAGGCCCTCGGCAGCAGGACCTCGACCCCGCGGCCCCGGAGTGCCTCCACCCCCTCGTCGACCAGGTCGACCACGAGATCGGTCGGCAGGAGCAGGTCGGGAACACCGGCCGCCTGGGTGGCCCGCGTCAGCGGCGGCCACGAACGGACGGCCCGGTCGACCACGTCGCGAACCGGTCCGTCCACGGAGGAGGTGTCGTCGAGGTCGGAGAACGGGCGGAGCGAATCGGCGCCCGTCCGGACCAACACCTGCAGCCGCCAGAGCACACCGGGATCCCGGGACCGCTCCCCCGGCGAGTCGTCAGCCGGGTCGTCGTCCACGGCGTGGCCAGGCGTCGCGGCGCGGTCCACCTCGGCGTCGTCGGAGGGTTCGACCACCCGGAACACCACCTCGACGTCCTTCGCGGCGGCCGCCCGGCCGAACTCCCGGACGGCATCGGCCAGGCCCTGACCGCCCGAGGTCACCTGACCACCGGTGACCAGTGCGTCACCGAGATCACTGTGGCGGTCTGCCGCCAGGGGTGCCAGCGCGGTGCGGGCGTGGTGGTCCGCCAGCTCGGACAGCAGCCGGACCAGCTCCTCGCGGGTGGCGACCAGCCCGTGGCTGCGCTGGAGGCTCTCGGTGGTCCACGCCCCGATCACCGGTGAGGCGACCAGATCCCAGGACGCCTCCCACGCCCCGTCCCTGCGGGTGAGACACGGGACCACGTGGCCCGCGGCCACGAGCGCCGCGACACCCGCGGACAAGGCGGAGAACGCCCGTAGTCCCGACCCGACCCACGTGTCCTCGGCCCCGAGGAGTCGACACAGGTCGATCGCGGCGCCGACGGAGATCCGGATCCCGGGCACCGTCGCCGATCTGGCCCTGCCGTCCACGACGGCACGGATGCCGATCCGGTGGGACAGCTTGTAGCCGGAGAGGAACTCCACCACCGCATCCGGGGCCCCGGCACGGCCCACGGCCGTCACCGCGGCAGCCGGCGCCACCGAGTGCGGTCGACGCAACCCCGTGTCGCACCACAACCCCACGACCCCGGACTGCCACACGGCGTGGAGACGGGGATCGGCGGACTGGGTCACGACGACATGTAAGCACGCCCGTCCGACACGGCACTCCGGTGCGGTGCCGGGCCGGGGCCCCGACGGCCCTTCCACACCCCGGTTACCCACACCCCCGGCTCCTCCACAGGCCCGGGACCGGGACCACCGTCTGACGGCCTCCGGGGGCGTGGGGCCACCCATAATCGCCCCGTGACCGACCACGTGCCCGCCGGACCCCGACCCGGGGCATCCGGGCGGGTCGTCCCCCCGGTCGGCCCCAGGGCACTCGGCCTCACGCTGGCGATCGTGGCGGCGATCTGCGGCGTGATGTGGTGGGGCGACCCGCGG
>NZ_JAALEE010000379.1:0-2721 GCF_014145265.1 Dietzia sp. CW19
CGCCACCCGCCGGCTCCTCGCCCGGGGCCGCCCCAGCGCCGAGAACGCCACGGGCGACATCGTCGTCGGACCGGTACTTCAGGAGAGCGGCGGACAGGACCCAGCCGAGCTCCGGGCCGTCTCCACCCCACACCGACGCGGCGCGCGCCGCGTCCACCACCTCGGAGATCGACGGGGCCTTGCGCAGGGGCAGCTCGCGCAGGCGGCGTGCCTTGTCCACCACGTCGGCCGCCACCGACTCCGGCACCTCCGGAGCGCGGGACCGGACGATCTCCGTCTCCCGCGCGGCGTCCGGGAAGTCCACGTGGAAGTGCAGGCACCGGCGCTTGAGGGCACTGGACAGCTCCCGGGTGTCGTTCGAGGTGAGCACCACCCAGGGCGTCGTGCGTGCGCGGTAGGTGCCGAGCTCCGGGATCGTCACCTGCTTCTCCGCGAGCACCTCGAGCAGCATCGCCTCGAGCGACTCCTCCGTGCGGTCGATCTCGTCGATGAGCAGGACCACCGGGTCCTCGGACGTGATCGCCTCGAGCAACGGCCTGGTCACCAGGAAGTCCTCGCCGTGGATCCCCACCTCCATCTCCGCCAGCGCGGCCGAGGCCGCGGCGAGATCCTCGTGCACCGCCAGTTCCGCCGTGATCCGGTCCCGGAGCATCTGGACGTGGAGCAGCTGCTTGGCGTAGTCCCACTCGTACAGCGCCCGGGCGTCGTCGAGCCCCTCGTAGCACTGCAGCCGGACCAACCGACGGCCGAACGCGGAGGCCAGCGACTTGGCCAGCTCGGTCTTGCCCACACCGGCCGGCCCCTCCAGCAGCAGCGGCCTGTCGAGGACCGTCGCCAGGTGCACGACCGTCGCCAGCTCACGGTCGACGATGTACCCCGTCCCGCGGAGGGCCTCCGCCAGGACGTCGACGTCGATCACCGCGTCCGCGGGACCCACCTCGTCGGAACTCAGGTCGTCGGGGTGATCCTCGATGACATCCATGGTCGGGCCCTTTCCGTTCTCGAGAGATGGTGGTGTCCCCCGGGGACGGGCGGGACGGATCCGCTCGCCCGCCCCCGGGGACGTCCTGGTGGGGTGCCGCGCCGACCGGTCAGTACGACCCGGTCATGGCGTGCTCGACCATCGGGATCAGCGACTCGACCGTGGACTCACGCGGGTTGCCCGGGGTGCACGCGTCCCCCATCATGTGCTCGGCGATCCGGCGGATGTTCTCCGCCGAGGTGTCGATCCTGTCGCCCTTGCCCTTGTACTTGCCCGTGTCCATCTGGTTCTTCTCGTACAGCCCGGGCGTGATCTGGCTGAAGTTGTCCGGGATGCCGACGTCCTTCGACAACCGGATGGCGGCCTCCACCGCCGCGTCGGCGGCCTGGACGGTCGTCATGTTGCGGGTGTCCACGCCCATCTGCGGCGCGAGTTCGGCGTAGCGCTGGTAGCGCGACGGCAGGTTGTACTCCCACACCCGGGGCAGCGCGATGGCGTTGTTCAGACCGTGGTGCGTGTCGTAGTACGCGCTGATCGCGTGGGACATCGAGTGGATCATGCCCAGGCCGCCCGAGTTGAACGCCTGCGTCGCGATGTACTGCGCGTTCATCATGCCGGTCCGGGCCTCGAGGTTGCGGGGGTCGTACACGGCCGTCGTGAGGTTGTCCGCCACGAGCTTGGTCGCGTACAACGCGTTGCCCAGCGACGGGGCGAAGTCGAGCCGGGACACGTACGGCTCCGAGCAGTGCGCGAGGACGTCGAAACCGCAGTACGCGGTGAAGTGCTGCGGGCAGGAGTAGTAGAGGAGCGGGTCGTCCATCGCCAGCGAGACCAGGCTGGCGTCGTCGAACGCGACCCACTTGTGCGGGTGGTCCATGTCCGAGGTGTCCGTGATCACGTACGCCCACGAGGTCTCCGCGCCGGTGCCCGCCGTGGTGGACACCGCGATGTGCGGCGGGTTCTCGAAGTTGGTGGACTTGGAGAAGCCCTGGAACTCGTTGATGTCGCGGCCGTCGTGGGCGATCACCACGCGGGCGCCCTTGGCGGCGTCATGACTGGAGCCGCCGCCCACCGAGATGATGCCGTCGCACTTCTCCGAGTTGTAGAGCGCGGCGGCGTCCATGACGTTGTAGTCCTTGGGGTTGGACTCGACCTTGTCGAAGACGACGACGTCGAGGCCCTGGTACTCGATCTTGCCCTTGAGCTCCTCGATGATGCCCGAGCCGCGCAGTCCGGTGGTCATGATGAGGACCCGGGTCATCCCCAGCTTCTTGGCCTCCACGCCGAGGATGTCGTGTGCACCCACCCCCAACAGTGCCTTGGGGAGAGGGTGGAACTCCTTGATCGGCATGTCCCAGATCTGATTCAGTTCGATCGCCATCGTGCGCCTCCTGCTCGAGCGACCCCCACCATCGGCGGGGCGGTGATTGTGACACCGATCACTCTTGTCCGGCGGGCGCCCCGTCCGGAACAGCTACCGCGGGGTTCTGCCCACCCGGCGCACCGGGGACGGTCCGGATGGCACCGATGCACCTACCCGAGTGGACGGGTCGAGCCCGGTTCGTCACGGCCGCCGACCTCCGCGCCCCTCACGCCCCGAAGCGCTGATCGAGGACACGACACCGCGCCTCGGCCGCCGCGATCGTCGAGGCGTCCGCGTACCGCGACCGGGCCAGGCTCCGCCATGCGGCGAGATCCTCACGCCCGGCGCCGCCGACCCAGGCCCTGAGCACGGGGAG
>NZ_JAALEE010000034.1:0-2680 GCF_014145265.1 Dietzia sp. CW19
CTCGTCGTCGTCGGCGGGGGCACCGGTGGCGCTCCACGGCTCGATCGGGTTGTCCCACTCCTCCTCGATCCACTTGGTGTAGACGTCGAAGCCCTTCCCGTCACCCACGAAGGCGGGGTTGGCGACGACGTGGGCGTGGAACGGGATGACGGTGGCCATTCCCTCGACCGTGAACTCCGCGAGGGCACGGGCCGACCGCGCGAGCGCCTGGTCGCGGTCCTCGCCCCACACGATCAGCTTGGCCAGCATCGAGTCGAACTGGCCACCGATCGTGTCGCCCTGCTCGACGCCGGAGTCGACGCGGACGCCCGGCCCGCTGGGCTCGTGGTAGCCCGTGATCGTGCCGGGGGCGGGCAGGAAGCCGCGTCCGGCGTCCTCGCCGTTGATGCGGAACTCGAACGCGTGGCCGCGCGGGGTCGGGTCCTCGGTGAACTCGAGCACCTCACCCTCGGCGATCTTGAACTGCTGCAGCACGAGGTCGATGCCCGCGGTCTCCTCGGTGACCGGGTGCTCCACCTGGAGGCGGGTGTTGACCTCGAGGAAGGAGATCGTGTCGCCCTGGACCATGTACTCGACCGTGCCGGCGCCGTAGTAACCGGCCTCCTTGCAGATGGCCTTGGCGGAGTCGTGGATCCGCTTGCGCTGGTCGTCGGTGAGGAACGGGGCCGGGGCCTCCTCGACGAGCTTCTGGAAGCGACGCTGCAGCGAGCAGTCGCGGGTGCCGGCGACGACCACGTTGCCGTGCTGGTCGGCGAGGACCTGGGCCTCGACGTGGCGCGCCTTGTCGAGGTACTGCTCGACGAAGCACTCGCCGCGACCGAAGGCGGCGGTGGCCTCACGGGTGGCCGAGTCGAAGAGCTCGGCGACCTCGGACATCTCGTGGGCGACCTTCATCCCGCGCCCGCCGCCACCGAAGGCGGCCTTGATGGCGATGGGCAGGCCGTACTCCTCCGCGAACTTCACGACCTCGTCGGCATTGGCGACGGGGTCCTTGGTGCCGGCCGCCATCGGAGCCTTGGCGCGCTCGGCGATGTGCCGGGCGGTGACCTTGTCGCCGAGGTCGCGGATGGCACTGGGCGGCGGCCCGATCCAGATCAGCCCGGCGTCGATGACGGCCTGGGCGAAGTCGGCGTTCTCGGAGAGGAAGCCGTACCCGGGGTGGATGGCGTCGGCTCCGGACTTGGCGGCCGCGTCGAGGATCTTGTCGAAGACCAGGTAGGACTCCGCGGAGGTGGTGCCTCCCAGGGCGAAGGCCTCGTCGGCCAGCTTGACGAACAGGGCATCGGCGTCGGGCTCGGCGTACACGGCCACGCTGGCCAGACCGGCGTCCTTCGCCGCGCGGATCACACGTACAGCGATCTCGCCGCGGTTGGCGACGAGGACCTTGGTGATGTGAGAGCTGGCATGACTGGGCACTCAGGGCCTCCTGGTGATGGACGTCTCTTAGACCGGTGCGCCCGGTAGGGGCACCGATATTCTCCAGCAGTCTAATGAGAGGCCCCCCTCATGTGTGGGTTTGGGGGTCGAAGGGCTGCCCCACGGGGGCGGGCCGAGCGGGTCGTCGCCTCTCTGACCTGCTGTTCAGCTGCGGAGCTCGGGCCGCCACAACTGGTGCGCGTGGATCCCGGCCCCCTCGAGGAGGCGCCGCAACAGCGGCAGGCTGAGTCCGATGACGCTCGACGGGTCGCCGTCTATCCGGTCGATGAACCAGCCGCCGAGCGATTCGATGGTGAAGGCGCCGGCGCATTCGAGGGGCTCGCCGGTGCGCAGGTAGACGTCGAGGTCGGCGTCCGACGGGGCGCCGAAGTGAACCGTGGTGTCGGAGGTGTCGGACCCGCTCCGGGTGACGACGAGGGGGCCGTCCCCGGTGAGGTCGGCGACCATCAGGGCGTGGCCGGTGATCAGGACCCCGTGACGACCGCGCATCCTGCGCCACCGCGCCATCGCCCGCTCGTAGGTGTGCGGCTTGCCCTCGAGCCGGCCGTCGACCAGGAGCATCGAGTCGCAGCCCACCACGATGAGCGTGTCGGCACCCGCGGCACGGGCCTCGGCCGCGAGTGCCCCGCCCTCACGATCGAGGACGTCCTGCGCCTTGGCGCGGGCCAGTTCCTCCACCACGCGCACATGCGGGGTGCCCGCGGGGAGCGCGGCCTGGAGGGCGTCCTCGTCGACCTGCGGGTGTCGGATGAGCGGGTCCACGCCGGCCTGCTGGAGGATCCGCAGTCGGGACGGGGAGGCCGAGGCGAGGACGAACGTGATCATGGGCCCAGCGTAGCCAGGGCCTCAGGCCCGCGGCAGCAGCATGGTGACGGTGAGCGTGGTGGGCTCGAGCGCGCGCACCGAGTGCCGCAGCCTCGGTGTGAGGTGGAGTACCTCACCGGGCACCAGGACGACCGTGCGGTCGGGCAGGCCGAACTCCACCCGGCCCCGGAGCACCTGGACGAGGACCGGGTGGTGGGCCGCGTGGTCGCCGAGCTCATGACCCTCCCCGAATTCGAACGCCACGATCTTGGCGGACTCGTCCTCGTGCACGACGGAGGCCCGCGGCCGGTTCTCGAAGGGCTCGGCGCGACCGATGATGTCGGTCAGGTGGGTGGCGGTGCCCTCGGTGGTCCCGGCGCGGCTGCCGTGGTCACGGTCGTCGCGCGTGGAGTCGACGGAGGTGGGGGCGGGGGTGGCG
>NZ_JAALEE010000003.1:0-4223 GCF_014145265.1 Dietzia sp. CW19
GCCCGGCCCGGCCCGCCCGCGGACGACGGTGCGCCGGACGCCGAGAGGGCGGAGAACACCCTCGGCACCCTGCTGGCCGGGCTGGACGTCGCCGTGCTGCCGGTCGACCTGGCCGCCGAACTCGAGGACGTGTCCGACAGGGTCGCGATGGCGCGGAGTTTCTACAACGACGCGGTCCGCGACACCAGGACCCTGCGCGAGAAGGGGACCGTCAGGGCGCTCCGACTCGCGGGGCGCGCCCCGATGCCCGACTACGTCGAACTCGTCGACCACCCACACGCGGGAGGCTGACCCGGCGCGGTGGGGCGGCGGTTGGGGAACCGAGGTCAGGGCGACCTACACTGGACGCCTACTACGAGTCATCGACGCCAGGAAAGGCCTATTTCGTGAGCGAGCCGCAGTCCACCGAGAACACCACCGGAACCGCACGCGTCAAGCGAGGTATGGCCGAGATGCTCAAGGGTGGCGTCATCATGGACGTCGTGACCGCCGAGCAGGCGAAGATCGCCGAGGACGCCGGCGCCGTGGCCGTCATGGCCCTCGAGCGGGTCCCCGCGGACATCCGCGCGCAGGGTGGTGTCGCCCGGATGAGCGACCCCGACCTCATCGACGGGATCATCGAGGCCGTCTCCATCCCCGTGATGGCCAAGGCCCGTATCGGCCACTTCGTCGAGGCACGGATCCTCCAGGCGCTCGGCGTGGACTACGTCGACGAGTCCGAGGTCCTCACCCCGGCCGACTACGCCAACCACATCGACAAGTTCGAGTTCACCGTGCCGTTCGTCTGTGGCGCCACCAACCTCGGCGAGGCGCTGCGGCGCATCACCGAGGGCGCGGCGATGATCCGCTCCAAGGGCGAGGCAGGTACGGGTGACGTGTCCAACGCCACCACGCACATGCGCAAGATCCGCCAGGAGATCCGCCGCCTGCAGAACCTGCCCGAGGACGAGCTCTACGTGGCCGCCAAGGAGCTCCAGGCGCCGTACGACCTGGTCAAGGAGGTGGCGCGCAACGGCAAGCTCCCCGTGGTGCTGTTCACCGCCGGCGGCATCGCCACCCCCGCCGACGCCGCGATGATGATGCAGCTCGGCGCCGAGGGCGTGTTCGTCGGCTCGGGGATCTTCAAGTCCGGCAACCCGTCCGAGCGCGCGAAGGCGATCGTCAAGGCCACCACCTTCCACGACGACCCGGAGACCCTGGCGAAGATCTCCCGTGGCCTGGGCGAGGCCATGGTGGGCATTAACGTGGACGACATCCCGGAGCCGCACCGGCTCGCCGAGCGGGGCTGGTGACCCACCGGTGGCCAAGATCGAGGACATCCTCGCGATCGAGCGCATCGACCGCGATCTCTACCGCGGTCACCCGATCGAGACCCACCTGCAGCGCACCTTCGGCGGCCAGGTCGCCGGTCAGACCCTGACCGCCGCGGTCAGCACCGTCGACGACGACAAGCACGTCCATTCGCTCCACGGTTACTTCATCCGGCCGGGGATCCCGTCGGCTCCCACCGTCTTCCAGGTGGACCGGCTGCGGGACGGTCGGAGCTTCGCCACCCGGCGGGTCACCGCGATCCAGGAGGGCGAGCCCATCTTCTCGATGTCGGCCTCCTTCCACCTCCGCGACCAGGAGGGGATCGAGCATCAGGACCCGATTCCCGACGTGATCGACGCCGAGGAGATCCCCGCGCCGCGGTACGAGGACCTGGACGAGACCCACCGTGTCTTCGTGGACGAGTGGGCGCAGTGGGACATCCGGATGGTGCCGCCCGACAAGCTCCGCGGATCCTCGCAGATCGCCTCACAGCAGAGGGTGTGGTTCCGGTGCGTGGACGAACTGCCGGACGACCCCAACTTCCACGTGTGCACGCTCGCCTACATGTCGGACATGACCCTGCTGAGCTCGGCCAAGGTCATCCACCCCGATGAGCCCACCCAGGACGCCTCCCTGGACCACGCGATGTGGTTCCTGCGCCCGTTCCGGGCCGACGACTGGCTGCTGTACGACCAGACGTCCCCGTCCGCCTTCGGCGGCCGGGCCCTCACCCAGGGCCGCATCTTCGACCGGACGGGGCGCCTCGTCGCGGCGGTCACCCAGGAGGGGTTGTCGCGTCGCCTCCGGGAGGGGGCGCAGCCCTTCCCTGTGGACCTGTCGGGCACCGGGTCCGACCGCACCGCAGCCGCCCGCGGGGACGCCGGTTCCCGCGGGGACCACAGGTGAGCGCGGCGAATCGCCCCCGGATCGGCGTGCTCGCCCTCCAGGGCGACGTCGCCGAACACCTGCGCCACCTGGAGACCGTCGGGGCGGAGGCCGTCACCGTGCGCCGCCGATCGGAGCTGGACACGGTCGACGGGCTCGTGCTGCCCGGCGGTGAGTCGACCGCGATGAGCCGCCTACTGGACGTGTACGACATGTACCAGCCGGTGTCCGAGCGGATCTCGGGCGGGATGCCCGTGTACGGCTCGTGCGCGGGGATGATCCTGCTGGCCTCCGTGGTGCTCGACACCCGCCCGGACGCCACGTGGTTCTCCGCCATCGACATGACCGTCCGGCGCAACGCCTTCGGGCGGCAGGTCGACTCGTTCGAGGCCGACCTCGTCGTCGACGCCCTCGGCCCCGACCCGTTTCGGACGGTCTTCATCCGGGCACCGTGGGTGGAGACGGTGGGACCGGACGTCGAGGTACTCGCCGGCGTCCGCGCCTCGGACGGCGAGGATCACGTGGTCGCGGTGCGCCAGGGCAACGCCCTCGCGACCTCGTTCCACCCCGAGGTCACCGACGACGTGCGCGTCCATCGGTACTTCCTCGACATGGTCAGGGCGGCGACCTCGTAGAGTGGGCCGTCAGCGACACCCGTAAGTCACCCGGAGGTCATCCAGGCCTCACCCCAGACACCCCGGAGGGCGGAACTCCCCATGTCAGGCCATTCCAAGTGGGCCACCACCAAGCACAAGAAGGCGGCGATCGACTCCAAGCGCGGCAAGCTCTTCGCCAAACTCGTCAAGAACATCGAGGTGGCGGCCCGCACGGGTGGCGGTGACCCCGACGGCAACCCGACGCTGTTCGACGCCATCCAGAAGGCCAAGAAGAACTCGGTCCCGGGCGACAACGTCGAGCGCGCGCGGCGGCGCGGCGCCGGCGAGGAGGCCGGCGGCGCCGACTGGGAGACGATCATGTACGAGGGCTACGGCCCGAACGGCGTGGCGATGCTCATCGAGTGCCTCACGGACAACCGCAACCGCGCGGCCATGGAGGTCCGCACGGCCATGACCCGTAACGGCGGCAACCTGGCCGACCCGGGCTCCGTGGCCTACCTCTTCGCCCGGAAGGGTGAGATCGTCCTGGACAAGGGCGAGCTCGAGGAGGACGACGTCCTGATGGCGGTGCTCGAGGCGGGGGCCGAGGAGGTCAACGACCTCGGCGACCGCTTCGAGGTCATCTGCGAACCCACCGACCTCGTCCAGGTCCGCACGGCGCTCCAGGAGGCCGGGATCGACTACGACTCGGCCGAGTCGGGCTTCCGGGCCTCCGTCGAGGTCACCGTCGACGCCGAGGGGGCGGGGAAGATCTTCCGCCTGATCGACGCGCTCGAGGACTCCGACGACGTCCAGAACGTCTACTCGAACGTGGATATCCCCGACGACGTGCTGGCGGCCCTGGACTCCTGACGGCCGCGTCGCTGGTAGGGTCTCGAACGTAGGTTCTACCACTGGTCGGCGGAGGTTCGATGCGCGTCATGGGAGTGGACCCCGGGCTGACCCGGTGCGGTCTCGCGTTGATCGAGACGGCACCGGGCCGCGCCGTCACCGCTCTCGACGTGGACGTGGTGCGGACGAGTGCGGACGAACCGCTCGAGCGTCGCCTGCGGGCGGTGCACGAGGTGGCCGACGAGTGGATGGCCGTTCACCGGCCCGACGTGGTGGCCATCGAGCGTGTGTTCGCCCAGAACCAGGTGTCCACCGCGATGGGCACGGCGCAGGCGGCCGGGGTCGTGGCCATGGCCGCGGCGTACCGGGACATCCCGGTCGCGTTCCACACCCCCTCCGAGGTCAAGGCCGCCGTCACGGGCAGCGGTCGCGCCGACAAGAAGCAGATGACCCTGATGATCACGCGGATCCTCGGCCTCCAGAAGCCCCCGAGCCCGGCGGACGCCGCGGACGCCCTGGCGCTGGCGGTCTGCCACAGCTGGCGGGCGCCCATGCAGGGCCGGGTGGCCGCGCTCGACG
>NZ_JAALEE010000380.1:0-2654 GCF_014145265.1 Dietzia sp. CW19
ACGCCTACGGCCACGGCGCCGTGCCGGTCTCGCTCGCTGCGCTGCGCGGTGGGGCGGACGCGCTGGGCGTCACGACGATCGCCGAGGCGGTGCAGCTGCGTGACGCGGGCATCGACGCCGAGATCCTGGCCTGGTTGTTCGGGGTGGGTGACGACGTCGGCGTGGCGCTCGAGGCGGATGTGGACCTGGCGATCCCGAGCCCGGGCCACCTCGACACCGTTCTCGACGCCGCCCGGCGTACCGGCCGCCGCGCCAGGGTGACCCCCAAGATCGACACCGGGCTCGCCCGCTCCGGCATCACCCTCGACGAGTGGCCCTCCCTGCTCGACCGGCTGGTCGCCGCCTCCGACGAGGGCCTCATCGAGGTGACCGGGCTGATGGCGCACTTCGCGCACGCCGACGATCCGGGCAACCCGGTGATCGACCAGCAGGTCGACCGTCTGCACGCGTGCGTGGCGCAGGCCCGCGCCCGCGGGGTGCGGTGCCCGGTCAACCACCACGCCAACTCCGCGGCCACCCTGACCCGCCCGGACGACGGCTTCGAGATGGTCCGCCCCGGGATCGCCCTCTACGGGCTCAACCCGGTCGACGGTCTCGAGGCGGAGCTGGTCCCGGCCATGACGTTCTCCGCCGAGGTCCTGATGGTCAAGCGCATCGCCGCCGGTCAGGGGGTGAGCTACGGGCACACGTGGCACGCCCCGCGGGACACCACGGTGGCCCTCGTGGCGGCGGGGTACGCCGACGGGGTGTGGCGACTGCTCTCGGGCAGGCTCGACGTGTCGATCCACGGACGCCGGTACCCGAACGTCGGCCGCGTCTGCATGGACCAGTTCGTCGTCGACCTGGGACCGGACCCGGGCGACTCGGTCCGCGCGGGGGACACCGCCGTCCTGTTCGGTACCGGCTCCGACGGGGGCCCCACCGCCGCCGAGTGGGCCCGCACCCTCGGGACCATCCACTACGAGGTCGTCACAGCCGTCCGAGGCCGAGCGGTGCGCCAGCACGTTCTCGGGGCCCGCCACGCCAGCGGCGGGCAGAGGGAGGGTTCGCTATGAGTGGAGAAGACGACTCGCCCGGGCGCCGGAGGTCGATGCCCCGGCTCCGGTGGCCCCGGCGCCCTTCCCGGTCCGCTGCGGGGGATCCCGTCGAGGTCCGGTCACCCGAACTGGTGGGCGGGGAGACCGGGGACGCCGAGTCCGTCGAGGAGCAGATCCGGGCCCCGGGCGGTCTCGCCGCGGGTCTGAGCGCCCTCGGCGCCGCGACGATCGGATCCGTGGGCACGCTCCTCCCGGGACGCCGGGCAAGTGACCCGTGGGCCGGCGAGGACATGTGGGAGCTCGGGGTCGACCGGGGTTCGATGGTCGCCGCCTCGGACGGTGTCCCGCTCGCGGTGCGGGAGGCCGGACCGACCGATGCGCCGATGACCGTGGTGTTCGCCCACGGGTACACGCTGTCGATGGACTCCTGGCACTTCCAGCGCCGGCACCTCCAGGACCGATTCGGCTCCGAGGTCCGCCTGGTCTTTTACGATCAGCGCGGTCACGGACTCAGCGGCAAGAGCTCGCGCGACAACTCGACCATCGCCCAGCTGGCGTCCGACCTCAACTCGGTGATCTCCGCCACGGCGCCGACCGGCCCGATCGTGGCGATCGGCCACTCCATGGGGGGCATGACGGTCCTCGGCTACGCCGTCCGCCACGAGGACGCGGTCCGCGAGCGCGTGCTCGGCGTGGGGCTGGTCGCCACGGCGATGGCGGAACTGTCGGAGTCGGGCCTGGGTGCCGTGCTCGACAGCAGGGCCGTCAGCAGATTCGTGGGCCTCGCCGGCCGCACGCCCGCGGTGTTCACCAGCAGCCGCAGGGCCCTCGGGGCGATCATCTCGCCGTTCATCTACGGCGGCTCGTTCGGCGACCCGGCCAAGATGAGCCCGACCGTCGCCAGGTTCGTGGACAAGCTCATCGCCTCGACGGACGTCCTGACGATCGCGAACTTCTTCGAGACCCTCACCCAGCACGACGAGTCCGCGGCCGTGCCCGTGCTCCGCGACGTGCGCACCACGGTGTTGTGCGGGGACCGCGACCTGCTCACCCCCCTCGACCGCTCGGTGGACATCGCCGAGGCGCTGCCGGACGCCGAGTTCGTGGTGGTCCCCGGAGCGGGGCACATGGTGATGTTGGAGGAGCCCGCGCACGTGTCGGAGGTCCTCGGCGACCTCATCGCGGACGCCATCGTCGAGTGGCGCGCACGCACGCGGGAGAAGTCGAGCGGCACCGAATCGTCGAAGGGCACCGGATCGTCGAGTGGCTCAGGATCGTCGAGGGGCACCGGGTCGTCCTCCCGCAGCGGCCCGTCCTCCCGCAGTGGCCCGTCGTCCCGCAGCGGCCCGTCGGCGCGCCGTAGCGCGGCGTCGTGACGATCGGGGTCCCGGGGGAGCGGACACTGCCGACGGTGGACGACACCCGTGCGCTCGGCGTCGAACTGGCGGGGCTGCTCCGGGCCGGTGACGTCGTGGTGCTCGACGGGCCACTCGGCGCCGGGAAGACCGCCCTCACCACAGGGATCGCCGCCGGCCTCGGTGTCCGCGGCCGGGTGACCTCCCCGACCTTCGTGATCGCCCGGCGGCACGCCCCCGGGACCCCGGACGGCCCCGGGAA
>NZ_JAALEE010000381.1:0-2754 GCF_014145265.1 Dietzia sp. CW19
GGCCGGCGGTGTCGCGCGGCTCGATGCGCTCGGGTCGGGGCGTCCGATGGTCGTGAGCGCCACGTTAGCCCCGGCGCCGGTCACCGGCCGGGACCTGCCCGGCGAGGGCGAGTACCTCCTGGGTCCGGCGGTGTTGCGCAGCGTGATCGACACCCGCGTGCGCGAGGCGGTCCACCGGCTCGATCACGGACGGGACGGCATCGACGCGGCGCTCGACGCCGAGGACGGCCACGGTTACGCCCACTCCCACGTGGCGGCCGACGGCAGCGTCTACACCCACTCGCACTAGCCCCCACTCCACCAACCCACCACCACACCGACCCCGAGGAGCGCGATGTCCGGATCCGGGAAGTACCAGTACGGCGACGGCGATATCACGCTGGGCGCCGGGCGCGCGACCGTCGAACTCGCGGTGACCAACACCGGGGACCGCGCCGTCCAGGTGGGTTCGCACTACCACTTCTTCGAGGCCAACCGCGAGCTCCGGTTCGACCGGCCCGCCGCCTACGGGCGCCACCTGGCGATCGGCGCGGGCCTGGCGGTGCGGTTCGAACCCGGACAGACCCGCACGGTGCGGCTGGTGGACTACGCCGGCGAGCGCGTCTGCCACGGCTTCTCCGGACTGGTCGACGGCTCCCTCGACGACCCGGCCGTGCGAGAGCGGGCGATGGAGCGGATGCGCGACGGGAGGTTCCTGAGCGACACGCCGGACACCACGACCCACGACGACGACGAGGTGGCGCCGTCCCCCGGGGGCGTGCCCGTCGCCGAGGGCCCGCCGACCGTGCTCCCGCGCGCGACCTATACCGACATCTACGGACCCACGGTCGGGGACCGGCTGACGTTGGCGGACACGGTGTTGACCGTCGAGGTCACGGTTGATCACAACGCCGTCACCACCGACGGGTCGTCCGGCTACGGCGAGGAGGCCGTCTACGGCGGCGGCAAGGCGATCCGGGACGGCATGGCGCAGGACCCGGCCGGCACGCGGGCCTCGGGCGCGCTCGACCTGGTGATCACCGGGGCCACGATCCTCGACGCCGTGATCGGCGTGGTCAAGGGCGACATCGGGGTGCGCGACGGCCGGATCGTGGCCGTGGGCAAGGCCGGTAACCCGCACCTGCAGGACGGAGTGCACCCCGAGCTGGTGATCGGGCCCGGCACGGAGGTGGTGGCGGGCGAGCACAAGATCGTCACCGCCGGGGGAGTGGACACCCACATCCACTTCATCGCCCCACAGCAGGTGGACGAGGCCCTGTCCAACGGGGTGACCACCATGTTCGGCGGAGGGACCGGCCCGTCCGAGGGCACCAAGGGGACCACGTGCACGCCGGGCGCCTGGAACATCGGCCGGATGCTGCAGGCCGCCGACGGGCTGCCGGTGAACATCGGGATCCTGGGCAAGGGCAACACCTCACAGCCCGAGTCGGCGGTCGAGCAGATCGTGGCCGGAGCGGCGGGACTGAAGATCCACGAGGACTGGGGGACCACCCCGGCGACCATCCGCTGCGTGCAGGAGGTCGCCGACCGGTACGACGTGCAGGTCGCGATCCACACCGACACCCTCAACGAGTCCGGCTTCTACGAGGACACCCGCGCCGCGTTCGGCGACTCGACCATCCACACCTTCCACTCCGAGGGCGCCGGCGGCGGCCACGCGCCCGACATCCTGCGGGTGTGCGGCGAGCCCAACGTCCTGCCCGCCTCCACCAACCCGACGCTGCCGTACACGGTCAACTCGGTCGACGAGCTGCTCGACATGGTGATGGTCTGCCACCACCTGTCGCACGACATCCCCGAGGACGTGAGCTTCGCCGACTCCCGCGTGCGGGCCGAGACCATCGCCGCCGAGACCGTGCTGCACGACGAGGGGATCATCTCCATTTTCTCCTCGGACTCGCAGGCCATGGGCCGGATCGGGGAATCGTGGCAGCGCGCGTTCCAGACCGCCCACCACTGCCGCGTCGAGCGGGGCCCGCTGCCGGAGGACAGCGACCGCAACGACAACGAGCGCGTCCTGCGCTACGTCGCCAAGATGACCATCAACCCCGCCATCGCCGCGGGCATCGCCGACCACCTGGGGTCGATCGAACCCGGCAAGCTCGCGGACCTCGTGGTGTGGCCGGTGGACTCCTTTGCCGCTAAGCCCTCGCTGATCATCAAGGGCGGGATGATCGTGTGGGCGCCGATGGGCGATCCCAACGCGTCGCTGCCCACGCCGCAGCCGGTGATCTACCGCCCGATGTTCGGCGCGTACGGCGGGGCGCTGCAGTCCACGCGGGTGACGTTCCTGTCCGCCGCGGCGATCGAGGCCGGCGTGCCCGAGGAGCTGGGCCTGACCTCGCCGTGCCTGCCGGTGCGCGGGTGCCGCGGGATCGGCAAGAAGGACATGGTCCGCAACGACCGCTGCCCGACCATCGAGGTGGACCCCGACACGTACGTGGTGACCGTCGACGGCGAGCCCGCCACCATCGCCCCGGCCACCACGCTGCCGCTGGCCCAGCTGCACTACCTGGCATGAGCGGCACCGATCTGTCGCGGCTGCTGCTCGCGTTGCAGTTCACCGACTCGTCCTTCCCCTCCGGGATGTACACCCTGTCCCACGGGCTCGAGGGGCTGGCCCAGCGCGGGGAGGTCGACGCCCGGCGCCTACCGGAGGTGCTGCACTCGATGCTGCGCCACGCCATCGGCCCGGCGGACTCGGTCGCGCTCGCGCTCGCGTGGGCGGCTACCCGCGAGCACGGGGGCCGTGAC
>NZ_JAALEE010000382.1:0-1394 GCF_014145265.1 Dietzia sp. CW19
CGCTGGCGGCGCTCGCTGGCCGAGCTCACCCTGGCCGGCACGCGCCGACACCTCGAGATCGACCTGTCGGAGGTCGAGGGTCTCGACGCCAGGCGTGAGGAGATCAGGACCCTCGTGGCGAAGGTCGCCGCGGTGTCCGGTGACGAGCGCAAGCGGGCCCTGGCCGACACGGGCCTGTTCATGCCGCACCTGCCCGAGCCGTGGGGACTGGGCGCCTCGCCCGCCGAGCAGCTCCTCATCGACGAGGAGCTCGAGGCAGCGGGCGTGAGCCGCCACAACATCACCATCGGCGGGTGGGCCGTGCCGACCATCCTGCAGGCCGCGCCCGAGCACGCCGACCGGCTGGTCCGCGGCACCATGGCCGGCGAGATCAAGTGGTGTCAGCTGTTCTCCGAGCCCGGCGCCGGCTCCGATCTCGCCGCGCTGCGCGCGACCGCCGAGAAGGTCGACGGCGGGTGGAGGATCAACGGCCAGAAGGTGTGGACGTCCCTGGCGCGCGAGGCCGACTGGGCCATGTGCCTGGCCCGCACCGATCCCGACGCCCCCAAGCACAAGGGCATCACCTACTTCCTCGTGGACATGAAGTCCGAGGGCATCCGGACCAGGCCGCTGCGCGAGATCACCGGCGAGGCCCTGTTCAACGAGGTCTACCTCGAGGACCTGTTCGTCCCCGACGAGTTCCAGGTCGGCCAGGTGAACGACGGCTGGAAGATCGCCCGCACGACCCTGGCCAACGAGCGAGTGGCCATGGGCGGCGGTTCCTCGCTCGGCGACGCCGCCGAGGAGATCGTCGGCCTCATCCGCGCGGCGGGGGCGGAGGACGACGCCCTGGTGCTGGACGAGCTCGGCAAGCACGTGGCCGACGGTGTGGTGGGGAGTCTGCTCGACCTGCGCACCGCCCTGCGGACCCTCTCCGGCTCCGGCCCGGGCGCCGAGTCGTCCGTCCGCAAGATCGTGGGCGTGCGCCATCGTCAGGACATCGCCGAGTTCGGACTCGAGCTCACCGGCACCGGCGGGGTCGAGTTCACCGAGCAGGGGCGCAAGTTCCTCATGGTGCGCTGCCTGTCCATCGCCGGCGGCACGGAGCAGGTGCTGCTCAACGTGGTCGGGGAACGCATCCTCGGCCTGCCCAGGGACTGATCGAACCCGTGCCCGACCCTCTCCCGACTAAGGACTGATCTGACGTGGACTTCACCCGTACCGAGACCCAGGTCGCCGTCGCCGAGGCCGTGGCCGGGGCGCTCACCACGGCCGCCCCGGCCGATGAGCTGCTCACCGCCCTGCCCAGTCGCGGTGTCGCCGACGCCGGATACGACGAGCGACTGTGGTCGGCGTTCGCCGGATCGGGCCTGCTCTCGCTGGGCCTGCCCGCGGCGCTCGGCGGCGACGACCTC
>NZ_JAALEE010000382.1:1677-3887 GCF_014145265.1 Dietzia sp. CW19
GGACGATCACGGGCACCGTCACCGCGGTCCGCTACGCGGCCCAGGCCCGGTCCGTCCTGGTGCCGGTGTCCACGGCCGGGGGAGCCCCCGTCCTCGTCGTCGTCGCCCCCGACGCCCCCGGGGTCACCCTGACCCCGACCCTCGGGTCGCTCGGCGTGCCGGAGTACGCGATGCGGTTCGACGCGACGCCGGTCGACGACGACGACGTGATCCGCGGCCCGGGGGACGGATCGGTCCTCGACGAGTTCCGACGGCTCGTCCTGTCGGCGTGCATCGCCCACGGTGACGGCCTGGTCTCCGGCGCGTTGGACATGACCGCCGACTACCTCAAGCAGCGTGTGCAGTTCGGTAAGCCGCTCGGCTCGTTCCAGGCGGTCCAGCAGGAGCTGGCCGACGTCTACATCATCTCGCGCACGCTGCACGTGATCTCCCAGTCGGTGACCTGGCGGGTCTCGGAGGGGCGCACCGGCCCGGCCGACCGGTACGCCACCGACCCGACGATCGGTGCCTACTGGCTGGCCACCGAGGGACCGCGTGCGGTGCAGATCCTGCACCACCTGCACGGCGGGGTCGGGGTGGACATCACCTACCCCATGTTCCGGTACTCCTCGGCCGTCAAGGACCTGGCCCGCTTCGTCGGCGGCGCGCAGCTCCACCTGGACGACCTCGCGTCGGCGGTGGCGTCCGACCCCGTCGAGCACGTGGCCCCCGCCTCGACCGACGCCGACGCCGGTGCGGCCCCGGACGGCACCTTCATCGACCTCACCGGAGACCAGAGGGCGCTGCAGGCCGAGCTCCGCGAGTACTTCTCCACGCTCATCTCGCCCGAGGAGGCGGCGGACATCGCCACCACCCGCCACGGCGACACCTACGCGGAGATCATCACCCGCATGGGCCGGGACGGGTGGCTGGGGGTGGGGTGGCCCACCGAGTTCGGCGGCAAGGGCTTCGGCCACATCGAACAGTTGATCTTCACCAACGAGGCCACCCGCGCTGACGTCCCGCTCCCCTCGGTCACGCTGCAGACCGTGGGGCCGACCCTGCAGAAGTACGGCTCCGAGGTGCAGAAGGAGAAGTTCCTGCCCGGGATCCTCGACGGCTCGATCCACTTCGCGATCGGCTACTCCGAGCCCGACGCGGGCACCGACCTCGCCGCGCTGCGGACCACCGCGAGGCGGGACGAGGCCACCGGCGACTGGATCATCAACGGGCAGAAGATGTGGACCACCGGCGGTCACCACGCCGACTACATCTGGCTGGCCGCGCGGACCGGTACCCCGGACTCCCGACATCGCGGGCTCACCATCTTCATCGTCGACACCTCCGATCCGGGGTTCTCGTTCACCCCGATCATCACCTGCGACGGCGCCCACCACGTCAACGCCACCTACTACTCGGACGTGCGCGTCCCGGCGGACATGGTGGTGGGCGAGGTCGACGGCGGGTGGAAAATGCTCACCACCCAGCTCAACCACGAGCGCGTGATGCTGGCCCCGTCCGGTCGACCGGGCGGGTACTACGACGAGCTGGTCGGCTGGGCCCGGGGCACCGGCGCCGACGGGGTCCGTCACCTGGACCGGCCCGAGGTGCGGCGCGGGCTCGCCGAGATCTTCGCGTTCGTCCGGCTCAACGAACTGCTCAACTGGCAGGTCTCCTCGGCCGGGGAGAACCCGTCGATGGGTGACTCGGCGGCGTCCAAGGTGTTCTCCACCGAGAAGATCCAGCACGTCGGCCGGATCATCGAGGAGCTGCTCGGTCGCTTCGGCGACCCCACCGATCCCGACACCGCCAGACTCCAGCGGTGGTTCGACATGATGAACAAGCGCAACGTCGTGATCACCTTCGGGGGCGGGGTCAACGAGGTGATGCGCGAACTGACCTGCATGGGCGGACTCGGCATGCCCCGCACCGCCCGCTGACCCGACCCCCCGTCAGCCCGCCCACGACCGAACGAGAAGGCACTCATGAGTGACGAGCAGGCCGCCCGCATCCTGGCCGCCGCCGAGGAGGTCCGCGCCTCCGGCGGCAGCGCGCGCCGCGCGGGCCGCGATCCCATCAACACGCCGATGATCCGCAACTGGACCGAGGCGATCGGGGACGTCAACCCGATCTACACCGACGAGGCCGCGGCCCGCGCGGCCGGTCACGACGGTCCGGTGGCCCCGCCCGCGATGGCGCAGGTCTGGACCATGCGGGGGCTCGGCAGGACC
>NZ_JAALEE010000382.1:4214-7290 GCF_014145265.1 Dietzia sp. CW19
CCGCCGAGCCCGCGCCGGCGCCCGCGGACCAGATCGTCTCCAGCTCCGGCTCGGCCACCGACGACCTGGTGGTGGGCAAGGTCCTGCGCCCGTCGGTCTCGCACGACACCCGCTTCTTCTGGGACGGGGTCCGTGCCCACGAGCTGCGCATCCAGACGCGCGAGGACGGCTCGCTGCAGCACCCGCCCGTCCCGGCGCTCTGGAAGGACAGGTCCGAGCAGACCGACTACGTCGTGGCCTCCGGCCGCGGCACGGTGTACAGCTTCGTCACCCACCACGCCCCGCGCGTGCCGGGTCGCACGCGGTTCCCGTTCGTCATCGCACTGGTGGAGCTGGAGGAGGGTGTGCGGATGCTCGGCGAGCTGCGCGACGTCGACCCGGCCGAGGTCCGGATCGGCATGGAGGTCGAGGTCGAGTTCCTCGACATGCCCGGCGACCCGGCCGAGGACGCCGCGTTCGGCACCGAGCCGTGGACGCTGTACGCGTGGCGACCGGCCGGTGCACCGGCTGTCGACCGTCAACAATCCGCGGGGTCACCCGCGAGGACCGAAGGGGCCGTCACGTGAGCGAGAACCGTACCGTCTGCCCCGCCGAGCCGCCCGCCGTGGCGGTGGGGGACCGACTCCCCGAGCTGACCATCGAGGGGACCCCGACCTTCATCGTGGCCTCGGCGCTGGCGACCCGGGATTTCCAGGACGTCCACCACGACCGCGACCTCGCCCACGCCAAGGGCTCCAAGGACATCTTCGTCAACATCCTCACCGACACCGGCCTGGTGCAGCGGTTCGTCACCGACTGGGCGGGCCGGCGCGCCCGCATCACGTCCATCAAGCTGCGGCTCGGCGTGCCCTGGTACGCGTACGACTCCCTCACCCTGACCGGAGAGGTCACAGAGGTCGACGGCGACGGGCTGGTCACTGTGAAGATCGTCGGCACGGACTCACTGGGCGCGCACGTCACCTCGACGGCGACCCTCTACATGTACGGAGACCCCCAGTGAGCACGCTGGCTAACAAGGCTGCGATCGTCGGGATCGGCGCCACCGACTTCTCCAAGGACTCGGGCCGCTCCGAACTGCGCCTGGCCGCCGAGGCCGTGCGCACGGCGGTGGCCGACGCCGGTCTGCAGCCGTCGGACGTCGACGGCCTGGTGTCGTTCACCATGGACACCAACACCGAGATCGCGGTCGCCCGCGCCGCCGGCATCGGCTCGCTGAACTTCTTCTCCCGCATCCACTACGGCGGCGGCGCCGCGTGTGCGACCGTGCAGCAGGCCGCGATGGCCGTGGCGACGGGCGTGGCCGAGGTGGTGGTCTGTTATCGCGCGTTCAACGAGCGCTCCGGGATGCGGTTCGGCCAGGTCAACTCGGCGCTCGTGCAGCAGGTCAACTCCTCCGGCACGGACAACGCCTTCTCCTACCCGCACGGACTGTCGACGCCGGCGGGCTTCGTGGCGATGGTCGCGCAGCGCTACATGCACGAGTACGGCGCCACCAGCGAGGACTTCGGGCGGGTCGCGGTGGTGGACCGCAAGCACGCCGCCGTCAACCCGGCGGCCTTCTTCCACGGCACGCCCATCACGCTGGACGACCACCAGAACTCGCGCTACATCGCCGAGCCCCTGCACCTGCTCGACTGCTGCCAGGAGTCCGACGGCGGGCAGGCGATCGTCGTGACGACCCCCGAGCGGGCGCGGGATCTGCCGCACCGGCCAGTGTCGATCGCGGCGGCGGCCTCGGGTTCGGGTCCGGATCAGTACATCATGACCTCCTATTACCGCCCGGAGCTCGCGGGGTTGCCCGAGATGGGCATCGTCGGCGACCAGCTGTGGGCCCAGTCCGGCCTGCGTCCCCAGGACATGGACATGGCCGTGCTCTACGACCACTTCACGCCGTACGTCCTCATGCAGCTCGAGGAACTGGGCTTCTGTGGCCGAGGGGAGGCCAAGGACTTCGTCCGCGAGCCGGGCGCGCTCGAGGTGGGTGGCCGACTGCCGCTCAACACGCACGGTGGCCAGCTGGGTGAGGCCTACATCCACGGCATGAACGGCATCGCGGAGGGTGTGCGTCAGCTGCGGGGCGACTCGGTCAACCAGGTGCCGGGTGCGGAGAAGCTGGTCGTGACCGCGGGTACGGGCGTGCCGACCTCGGGCCTGGTGCTGACGGTCTGACCGGAGGGTTCAGCCGCGCAGGCACCCGCGGACGAACGAGCCGATGTCGCGCACCGCGACCTTGGCCTCGGGAACGAGCGGGTGGAACACCTGGAACACGTGGAACTGATGTGGCCACAGTTGGAACTCGTGCCGGACCCCGTGTTCGGCGAAACGCTCCGCGAGTTGCTCGATCCCCCCACAGAAGATCTCCTCGCCGCCGCACTGGACGAGGAACGGCGGCCAGTCGGGGGACGGGACGTGGTTGATCGGCGAGATGGCGGGGTCGTCCGGGTCCACTCCCGGCGCGTACTGGCGTCGGCAGAGCTCGGCCAGGCCGAGGGCGAGGAACGGGTCCTTACGGGCGCGGTCGCGGGCGGTCATGTCGGTGAAGTCCAGATCCACCCACGGTGAGAGCAGGACGACCCCCGCCGGCATCGCGGCCTGCTCCTTCTCGAGCTGCGCGACGAGCTGGAGGGCGAGGTTGCCGCCGGCGGAGTCGCCGGCCACCACGATGTCCTCCGCCCGGAAGCCCATGCTCAGCAGCCACTCCCAGCCGGCGAGGGTGTCCTCCGTGGCCGCGGGGTGCGGATGTTCCGGTGCGAGCCGGTAGTCGGGCAGGAAGACGGGCACGCCGGTCTCGCTGGCCATCCGTGACGCGAGTGCCTTGTGCGACCAGGGGGATCCGAAGGTGAAGCCGCCGCCGTGGATGTGGTAGATCACCTTGTCCGAGTGGAAGAACCGCTTGCGGCCCACCCAGAGTCCGGGCACGGGGCCGTCCGAGGACCAGTCGTTGGTGGTCTCGAGGGCGGCCGCCCGCCCGGCCCCCGAGGTCAGCGCGCGCAGCCGTCCGAGGGACGCGTCGGTCGCCGGCATCATGTCGAGGGCCGGTCGGACGAACATCCTCAGCCCGCCGGCCAGCCCGCGG
>NZ_JAALEE010000383.1:0-1044 GCF_014145265.1 Dietzia sp. CW19
GGCGGCCGCGGTGCGGGCCGTCGAGGGCGTCGACGACGTGGCGGGCCGCTACTCGACCGTGGACGTGGACGGCCGCGCCGCGCACCTGCTGCTGGCCAAGAACCCGGCCGGCTGGCAGGAGGCCCTCGGCATGATCGACACCTCGGCGGACGGCCTGGTGATCGCGGTCAACGGGCAGGTCGCCGACGGCGTGGACCTGTCGTGGTTGTGGGACGTGCGCTTCGAGAGCTTCGAGGGCGTGTCCGTGTACGCCTCCGGTGAGCGCGCCGCGGACCTGTCGGTGCGCCTGAGCTACGCCGGGGTCGAGCACAAGCTCGAGCCCGACCCGTTGTCCGCGATCAGGCGGTGCCCACCCGGCCGGGTCGAGGTGCTGGCCAACTACACCGCGTTCCGCGACCTCGGACGCGCGATCGCCGCCCGGAAGGAGCAGCAGCCATGACCGACCGCGACGCCGGGGCCTCCGCCTCACCGCTCGACACCGTCTCCCCCGATTCCCCGCGGCCCACCGAGTCGACTGTGCGCATCGGCCTGGTGCTGCCCGACGTCATGGGCACCTACGGCGACGACGGAAACTCCCTGATCCTGCGCCAACGCCTGAGGTGGCGCGGGTACGACGCCGAGATCGTCCGCATCACCCTCGACGACGCCGTTCCCGACTCGTGTGACATCTACACGGTGGGCGGGGGCGAGGACACCGCCCAGAAGCTCGCATCACGACACCTGTCGGGCTCGCCCGGTGTGCAGCGGGCCGTCGCGCGCGGGGTGCCGGTGCTGGCCATCTGCGCCGGGATGCAGGTGTTCGGCGAGTGGTTCATGGTCGCCGACGGCTCCCGCGCTCCCGGGTTGGGCCTGCTCGACGTGACCACCTCGCCGCAGGCCACCCGCTCGATCGGCGAGCTGGTGGCGGAACCGCAAATGGCCGGGCTCACCCAGACCCTGACCGGCTTCGAGAACCACATGGGCGCCACCATCCTGGGCCCGGACGCCGCCCCGCTCGGACGCGCCACCTCGGGCGTGGGCAACGGAGTCCCGGCAGGCGAGCCC
>NZ_JAALEE010000384.1:0-3834 GCF_014145265.1 Dietzia sp. CW19
CGCCTCCGCGACGCCGGGCAGGGAGACCAGCGGGGCGAGGGGGTCCTGGGCGCGAGTGTTCACCCGGACGAGGTTACCGACCCGTGGGCGACCGCCGCCCCGCGCACCGCAATCCGCCGACACAGGCGGCCAAGACCCGGCTCAACCGCTGTCTAGCTGGTGTAATCAGCAGTACCTCAGGGTGCTCCCCGGCCCCGCCCCCCACCTCGACCCCCCGGAGATCCCGTGACCCTCAAGGACCAACTCGACGCACTGCTGGACGCGACGGCATTCGATTCGACTGGGACCAAGATCGGCGCGGTCCGCCAGGTGTACGTGGACGACGCCAGCGGCAAGATCACCTTCGCGACCGTCTCGACCGGCATCTTCTCCTCGGACGCCATCGTCCCCCTCCATGGAGCGCGGCTCCTCGACGACGAGCTGCACGTGGACCACACCCGTGCCGTCATCCGGGACTCCCCGCGCCCCGATCACACCGAAGACGCCCTGACACCGGAACAGGAGGTCAAGCTCCTGGAGTACTACGGGCTCGAGGCCCCGGAGAAGACGGGGACCCCGGGCACGAAGCCGGCCGGGGAGAAGCCCGCCGGAGAGAAGTCGCCCGGGAAGACCGCGCCCGGGAAGACGGCGCCCGGGACCGTCGGGACGTCGCCGGGCGAGGCGCCGAAGGGCGCGGGGAAGACTGCGACGACGACGTCACCCGCCACCGCGGTGGGCGACGGCCCCGACAACGCGAGGGCCGAGACCCCGAAGAGTGCCGGCGCCACCCCTGCGGAGGGCGGGGAGACCGGCGAATCCGCAGGCCGCGAGCCGAGGTCCTGACCCCGCCTCCCCCCGCGTCCCCCTATCGGGTGTGTTGCGAAACACGGCACCAGGTATGTGACTACGCTCACAGAAACCGGTCCGGTCGTTTCCGCCGTGTCGACTCCGGCCGCCGTGAACACATATTCCGAGAGAGAGCCGCTGATGACCGATCACGACCACACCCAGACCTACGCCCCCGACCCCGACTTCACCGCACAGGCCAACGCGCAGGCCGACCTCTACGACGTCGCAGCCTCCGACCGACTCGCGTTCTGGGACGAGCAGGCACGGCGCCTGGACTGGTCGACCGAGTGGTCCGAGGTCCTCGACTGGTCCGACGCCCCGGTCGCCAAGTGGTTCGTGGGCGGCACGCTCAACGTGGCCCACAACTGCGTGGACCGCCACGTCGAGGCCGGCAACGGCGACCGGGTGGCCATCCACTGGATCGGCGAGCCCGAGGACGACGCGCGGGACATCACCTACGCCGAACTCAAGGACGAGGTCAGCCGCGCGGCCAACTACCTCAGCTCCCTCGGGCTGGTCGCCGGCGACCGGGTGGCCATCTACATGCCGCTGCTGCCCGAGGTCTACATCGCCATGCTGGCCTGCGCACGCCTCGGCCTGACCCACTCCGTCGTGTTCGCCGGCTTCTCGCCCGCCGCCCTGCGCTCCCGTATCGACGACGCCGAGGCCAAGCTCGTGATCACCGCTGACGGACAGTTCCGTCGTGGCAAGCCGGCGCCGCTGAAGGCCGGCGTCGACGACGCGCTGGCCGGGAATCTCGAGGGCGTCGACGGGCACGCGAAGTCCGTGCAGAACGTCCTCGTCGTGCGCCGCACCGGCCTGGACGTCGAGTGGACGGAGGGCCGGGACGTCTGGTGGGACGAGGTGGTCCCGCAGCAGTCCACCGAGCACACGCCGGAGGCCTTCGACTCCGAGCACCCGCTGTTCCTGCTCTACACCTCCGGGACCACGGGCAAGCCCAAGGGCATCGTCCACACCTCCGGCGGCTACCTCACCCAGGCGTCCTACACCCACCACAACGTGTTCGACCACAAGGCCGGCCAGGACGTCTACTGGTGCACCGCGGACGTCGGCTGGGTCACCGGCCACACGTACGGCGTGTACGCCCCGCTCTCGAACGGTGCCGAGTGCATCGTCTACGAGGGCACCCCCAACTCGCCGGACGAGCACCGCCACTTCCAGATCATCGAGAAGTACGGCGTCACCATCTACTACTCGGCGCCGACCCTCGTGCGGACCTTCATGAAGTGGGGCGCCGAGATCCCGGCCGCCCACGACCTGTCCTCGATCCGCCTGCTCGGCTCCGTCGGTGAGCCGATCAACCCGGAGGCGTGGCGCTGGTACCGCGACAACCTCGGCGGCGGCAAGGCACCCATCGTGGACACGTGGTGGCAGACCGAGACCGGCGCGATCATGATCTCCCCGCTGCCGGGCGTGACCGAGACCAAGCCCGGTTCGGCCATGCGGCCGCTGCCCGGAATCGACGTGGCCATCGTGGACAGCGACGCCAAGGAGGTCGGCGCGGAGGAGCAGGGCTTCCTGGTGCTCACCGAGCCGTGGCCGTCCATGCTCCGCGGCATCTGGGGCGACATGGAGCGCTACCGCGACACCTACTGGTCCCGGTTCGCCGAGGAGGGGTACTACTTCGCCGGTGACGGCGCCAAGTGGGACGCCGACGGCGCGCTGTGGGTGCTGGGCCGCGTCGACGACGTCATGAACATCTCCGGTCACCGCATCTCCACCTCGGAGGTCGAGTCCGCCCTCGTGGGTCACCGCGCGGTCGCCGAGGCGGCGGTGGTCGGCGCCAACGACGAGACCACCGGTCAGGCGATCGTCGCCTACGTGATCCTGCGCGGCAACGTCGACGCCGAGGAGGACCGGCAGAAGCTCATCGACGAGCTGCGGGCCGAGGTGTCGCGGGAGATCTCCCCGATCGCCAAGCCGCGCGACATCACGATCGTGCCCGAGCTGCCCAAGACGCGGTCCGGGAAGATCATGCGGCGCCTGCTCAAGGACATGGCCGAGGGCCGCGACGGCGGGGACACCTCGACGCTGTCGGATCCGACCATCATGGAGCAGATCAGGGAGAAGGGCACGCGCGGCTGACCGGGTAGCGGGTGAAGGCAGCCACGTGTCGTGGCACGATGGACGACGGTGCATCCGTCGCCTGACAATGGAGGAACAACCGTGAGCCACGCCCAGGGAACCCACTCGCCGACCGAGGCATCGATCCCTCTGCACGACGCGGATTCGATCGGTCGGGGCGACGCCAGCATCGGGACCCTGGTCAAGAACGCCACGACGCAGGTGTCCACTCTCGTCCGCGCGGAGATCGAGCTCGCGAAGACCGAGGTCACCGAGCAGGTCAAGAAGGCGGCCACCGGGTCGGGCTTCTTCGTCGCGGCGCTCGTGCTGCTCCTCATGTCCTTCTTCCCGTTCGTCTTCATGTGGGCGAAGCTCATCTCGCTGTGGTTCGGTACCAAGTCGTGGGACTGGATCGGGTTCCTCATCGTCTTCGTGGTGCTGGTGCTGCTGGCGGCGGTGTGCGGGCTGCTGGGTTACCGCAAGATCAAGAAGATCCGTAAGCCCCAGCGCACCATCGACTCGGTGTCCGACCTCAAGCTGGCCATGCCCACGGGCGCCGAGCCGCGGCCCGGGACGGTCCGGGTCACCGAGACGCCCCAGCCCGCCACGCGCAGCTGAAGACGCCAGCACACCGGCCGCCCGACCCGTCGATCGTCAGGATCGACGGGTCGTGGCGGCATCGTGACGTCTCGGCCAACGGCATCCGCCTGCACGTCGCCGAGGCTCTCCCGCCCGACACCGTCCCCGGTGAACTGCCACCGCTGGTGCTGATGATCCACGGCCTGGGCGGCATCTGGTGGACCATGCGGGCGCCCGTCGTCGCGCTGGCCGAGGCCGGTTTCCACGCCGTCGCGGCGGACCTCCGCGGCCACGGGGACTCCGACAAACCACCGCGCGGCTACGACGGGTGGACGCTGGCCG
>NZ_JAALEE010000385.1:0-1746 GCF_014145265.1 Dietzia sp. CW19
CAGGTACCACCGGGCGCCGAACTCCGCGGCCACGGCCAGCCCCAGCACCAGGAGCAGCAGCACGAGCAGGGAGCAGCCGCAGCCGCCTCGCCGGCGGTCGCGCCGTCCTCGTCGGTCGATCGGGTCTCGTCGTCGCATCCACGTATCGTGCCGGACCGTCGGGCCGGGGGCCACCGGCGGTCCGGTTGCGGGCCTGGGGGGTCCGGCCCCACGATCAGGCTATGACCGAGACCCAGGACGCACGCACTGACACCAGAACCGTCGTATTCCTCGTGGCCGGCGAGGGGATCGAACGGGTCGAGCTGACCGAGCCGTGGGGGGCCGTGACCGAAGCCGGTCACACGGCGCTCCTGGTCAGCACATCCGACGGCGAGGTCGACCTGGTCGACCACCTCACCCCGGCCGGCACCCAGGCGGTCGACCGGACGAGCGCCGACGTGACCGCCGCCGACGTCGACGTCCTGGTCCTGCCGGGCGGCGTCGCCAACCCGGACGCTCTGCGCCAGGACCAGCACGCTCTGACCCTCGTCCGCGAGATGGTCGAGGCGGGTAAGCCCGTCCTGGCCATCTGTCACGCGCCATGGGTCCTGATCGAGGCCGACGTCGTCCGCGGGCGCCGCGTCACCTCCTACCCGAGCCTGCGCACGGACCTGGTCAACGCCGGAGCCGAGTGGGTGGACGAGGAGCTGGTCAGCTCGGACGGCGTGTTCACCAGCCGCAACCCGGACGACCTCCCCGCCTTCTGCGACGCACTACTCGGCGCGATCCGCGGAGCGGAATAAGCCGACGGACCTAGGGAGGGTTTCGATGATCGGCGTCTACGTCCACCACCGGGGGCGCGGTCATCTCCACCGGGCCATTCCGGTGATGGGCGCCCTGCGGGAACGGGGACTGGACGTCACGATGCTCATCTCGGGCCAGTTCGACGACGCGCTCCTCCCCCCGGGAACCCGCGTCGTCCACCTCCCGTCCGGCATCGATGACGAGGAGGACGCCGAGGAGCTCACCCTCTCCGCGCGCCGCGCCGCCGTCGCGTGGATGGACCACGCACGACCCCGCGCCTTCTGGGTCGATTCGTCTCCCGCCATGTCGCTGGCCGCGCGGATGACCGGCATCCCGATGGTCAGCACGCTGCCGCCCGGGGTGAGGGAGGACGAGCCCCACCTGCTGCGGGTTCGTGCTGCGGAGCGGTTGATCGGGGCGTGGCCACCGGGAGCGCATCAGGCGACCCTGCGGCGGACGGAGAACCCCGTCGCGGAGATCGGCGGAGTGTCCCGCTTCGAGCGGCGCGTCCGCGAGACACGGCATCGTCGTCGTCCCCGTGTCGTCCATCTCAACGGCTCCGGCTCCGGCGGCGACCACCGCTTCTGGAGGGCGGTCCGATCGACGGCGCGCGAGCTCGGAGTGGCCGACTGGCTCGAGGTGGGCGGCCCGGACGGCGAATGGCACGCGGACCCCTGGCCGGAACTGTGTTCGGCCGACGTGGTGGTCACCGGAGGGGGCCAGTCGTCTGTTGCCGATGCCGCCTGCGCTGACGTGCCGCTCGTGGTGGTCCCGGGCCGGCGGCCGTACGGGGAGCAGGACGCCACCGCGGGGGCGTTGGACTCGATCCCGGCGGTGAGCGTGTTGCGCTACGGGGACGGGCCGACCGCCGTCGGGCACGCCGTCCGCCGACAACTGGAGAGGGCACGGGACGGGGAGACCGGAGGTATCCGCGCGTGGTGGGGCGTCGACGGTGCGGCGGCA
>NZ_JAALEE010000385.1:1810-5892 GCF_014145265.1 Dietzia sp. CW19
GCGGGGCGACGACGGCCCGGTTCGGCAGCTGACGAGGCCCACTTCCGCCACTCGTCTCAGCAGATGAAGAGTCGGCCCCGGAGAATTTCCGAACTTTAACCTCTGGCCACAGGCTCCGAAAAGCGCAGCCCCCGTCGACTTTTGCCGAGAAAGGTTAGCCTACGCTCGCTAATTTCCGTTTGACCTCGCCGCGTCGACTGTCAGGATGGAGTCAACCGCGTTCTGAACATCCAGGGCTCATGGCAGGGCACTTCAGCGTCGCGGGAAGGAGGCGCCGTGCCCAGATACAGGAACCTCGAACCCACTGCGGAGTTCTGGTCGTGGCGGGACGATGCCGCCTGCATCGATCTCGAAGACCTGTTCTACAGCGCAGAGGACGAATCGAAGGGCGAACGCCGTCGCAAGGAGGAGAGGGCCAAGGCCGTCTGTCAGGGCTGCCCGGTGTTTGACCCGTGTCGGCAGTTCGCCATGGAATCGAAGGAACTCTACGGGGTCTGGGGTGGGACGACCGAGTCCGAACGGCACGCCATGGCGGGCCGACACCGGACCGGCTGACACCGGCCGACCCCGCGGAGGTCAGAGATTCTCCCGCGGGGTCGCCTCATGACCCGTGGTGCCCGCGGACCGGTTCCGCTCCTTGAGTTCGGCCTCGTAGACGTGGCGACGCCCGTCGGTGACCTCGTCCCGGACGGCCTTGCTGACCTCTCGGGCAGTGGTCCAGAATCCGTCGTCGAACTCCTCGACCATCTGGAACGTCCACCGCCCGTGGAGGACGTTCACCCCGACCATCTCGGTCCGGATCAGCTCCGCGAGCTCGGTCCGGCCGACCGCCTCCAGCTGATCCGCGGCCTGCTGGTAGAGGATGTCCGCGCGCCCGATCAGCTGGTGCAGGTCGTAGAGGTGGCCACGGGCCCGCTCGACGTACTCCAGTGCCTCGGTGGCGGTGCCTGCGGCCTCCACCTCGGCATCGGTCGCGCCGGGGGGTCGCCGATGCGTCTCGTCGACGCTCGGCGTCCGGTCTCCGCCGGCAGCCCCTTCGTCCCCCCGGTCGTCCGCCACCGTCAGACCGTGCGGGTCAGGCGACGGAGCTGGTTCGGGGCGGTCCGGTGCTTCAGGGCGGTGACCAGGCCCGACCGGGGGCCCGCGTGATCGTCGTAGGTCCGCGGCTCACCCTCGAACATGCGCTCCGACCTGGTTTCCGGCGCGTCGTCCGTGGTGGCCTTGAGGAAGCGGTCGGGCAGCGAGAGCTTGGCGATCGTGCGCCACGACTGCCAGTACTGCTTGTAGAGCGGACCCGTCGTGTACGGCAGATCCCAGCGACGGCAGACGTCCTGGACCTTCTCCGAGATCTCGCCGTACCGGTTGGACGGGATGGTGGGGAAGAGGTGGTGCTCGATCTGGTAGGAGAGGTTGCCCGACATGAAGTGGGTGAGCTGGCTTCCGGTGAAGTTGGCGGAGCCGAGCATCTGACGCAGGTACCACTGCGCCTGGGTCTCCTCGGAGAGGTCCTCCAGGGTGAACTTGTCCGCACCGTCCGGGAAGTGCCCGCAGAAGATCACGGCGTTGGACCACAGGTTCCGGATGACGTTGGCGGTGGCGTTGGCCGCCATCGTCGACTTCCAGTTGGGGCCCGACAGGAGCGGGAACCATACGTAGTCCTTGCCCACCTGACGGCGGGCCTTGCGCAGGAACTGCCCGATGCGCCGCTTCTGCTCGGCCCGGCCGGACGAGTTGATGGTGCCCGGCGCGATCTCGAGGTGCTGGACCCCCACGCCCCACTGGAAGGTGAACGCCAGGATGGTGTTCCACACCAGGTTCAGCGAGTACGCCGGGTTCCACGGCTGGTCACGCGTCACACGGACCACGCCGTACCCGACGTCGTCATCCATCCCGATGATGTTGGTGTACGTGTGGTGGTGATGGTTGTGAGTGGCCTTCCAGTGCTCGGAGGTGCCCACGATGTCCCACTCCCAGGTGGTGGAGTGGATGATCGGGTCGTTCATCCAGTCCCACTGCCCGTGCATCACGTTGTGGCCGAGCTCCATGTTCTCGATGATCTTGCCCGCGGCCAGCATCCCGGTCCCCACCAGCCACGCCGGGCGGTACCCGGAGAAGAGGAGGACCGCCCGGCCACCGGCCACCAGTCCGCGCTGGAGACGGATCGTGTTCTGCACGTACCGGCGGTCGGATTCGCCGAGCGAGTCCACGACTTCCTGGCGGATCGCGTCGAGTTCCTCACCGATCGCCTCGACGTCCTCGGCGGAGAGATGGGCGTATTCCTTCACGTCTGATATCGCCATGGGTTGACGGTACGGAGGGTCGGTGAGGTTGTCGACCGGAAAGGTCCAATCGGCGAGTCGATCCTCGATGAATCCTCAGCCGCCTATGATCCCTCCCATGGCACTCGTCGAGATCTCAGGCGTGAACAAGCACTTCGGTGACTTCCAGGCGCTCAAGGACATCACCATGTCCATCGATCAGGGCGAGGTCATCGTCGTGATCGGCCCCTCGGGCTCGGGCAAGTCGACGCTGTGCAGGGCGATCAACAGGCTCGAGACCTTCGAGTCGGGCTCGATCACCATCGACGGCAAGGAACTGCCGGAGGAGGGCAAGGCGCTCGCCAAGCTCCGTGCGGACGTCGGCATGGTCTTCCAGTCGTTCAACCTGTTCGCGCACAAGACGATCCTCGAGAACGTCACCCTCGGCCCCATCAAGGTGCGCAAACAGTCCAAGGCCGTCGCGGAGAAGCGGGCGATGGAACTGCTGGAACGGGTGGGTGTCGAGCACCAGGCGTCCAAGTACCCGGCCCAGCTCTCGGGTGGTCAACAGCAGCGTGTCGCCATCGCGCGGTCCCTCGCGATGGACCCCAAGGTCATGCTCTTCGACGAGCCCACCTCCGCCCTGGACCCGGAGATGATCAACGAGGTCCTCGACGTGATGACCGGGCTGGCGAGGTCCGGGATGACCATGGTCGTGGTCACCCACGAGATGGGATTCGCGCGCAAGGCCGCCGACCGCGTCATCTTCATGGCCGACGGGGAACTGGTCGAACAGGCCACCCCTGAGGATTTCTTCACCAACCCGCAGAGCGCCCGTGCCAAGGACTTCCTGTCCAAGATCCTGACCAACTGAGTCGGCTCGGGTCCGCTCACCACCCCCGAACCGGGCCCCCGTTCCAGAATCACCTCCCCCAGATCTCGACCCACCCATTTCACGAGGAGAACACATGAACTTCCGACGGATCGGATCGGCCGCAGCGGCGGTCACCCTGGCTCTCGGCCTGGCCGCGTGCGGGAACGATGACGGGGGCGAGAACCAGCTCCGGATCGGCATCAAGTTCGACCAACCGGGCCTGGGGCTGAAGGTGGGCAACGACTACAACGGGCTCGACGTCGACGTGGCCACCTACGTGGCCGAGAAGCTCGGCACCCCCGCCGAGGACATCGAGTGGGTCCAGGCACCGAGCGCGCAGCGCGAGACCCTCCTCGAGACCGGGCAGGTGGACATGATCGTGGCCACCTACTCGATCACCGACTCCCGCAAGGAGAAGGTCGACTTCGCCGGACCGTACTTCGTCGCCGGCCAGGACCTCCTGGTCCGTGCGGACGACGACAGCATCACCGGGCCGGAGTCGCTCGACGGCAAGCGTCTGTGCTCGGTCTCCGGGTCGACCTCGGCGCAGAACGTCCAGGAGGAGGTCCCGGGGGTCAACCTCCAGGAGTTCGGCACCTACTCCGAGTGCGTCTCGGCACTGGTCTCCAACGCGGTCGACGCGCTCACCACGGACGACACGATCCTCGCGGGTTACGCCGCCCAGGACCAGTACCAGGGCCAGCTCAAGGTGGTCGGCTCCCCCTTCTCCGAGGAGCTCTACGGGATCGGTATCCAGAAGGGCGACACGGAGAAGTGCGAGCAGATCAACGAGGCCATCCGCGAGATGATCTCCGACGGCAGCTGGGACGCGGCCGTCGAGGAGAACCTCGGAGCGGCGGGCTTCGAGCCGGGAGAGGGCAACCCGCCCAACCCGGACGCCTGCGCCTGATCTGACCTGACAACTCCTCCGCGCCACCGGTGAACGGTGG
>NZ_JAALEE010000385.1:5931-11905 GCF_014145265.1 Dietzia sp. CW19
CGGAGGCCCTCCACACCTCATGACGGAAGGTGGACCATGGGCGATATCTTCGCCGACTATGACGTCCTCGGGGCGGTGTGGGTCACCATTCAGCTCTCGCTCCTCGGGACGGTGGGCGCACTGGTGCTGGGGACGATCATCGCGATCCTGCGGGTCTCCCCGGTGGCCGTCCTCCGCGGACTCGGCACCTCCTACGTCAACATCTTCCGGAACCTGCCGCTGACGCTGCTGATGGTGTTCAGCATCCTCGGCCTGTCCTTCATCCTCCAGCTGTCCGTCTCGGACGACTTCGCCCGCAACGCCTTCTGGTGGGCCGCGATCATGCTCGCCGTCTACCACGCGGCGTACGTCTGCGAGGCCCTGCGCTCCGGTGTCAACACGGTCCCGGTGGGCCAGGCCGAGGCCGCCCGGTCCATCGGACTCGGGTTCGGGCAGTCGCTGCGGGAGGTGATCCTCCCGCAGGCGTTCCGAGGGTCCATCGCACCCATGGGTTCGGTGATCATCGCTCTCATCAAGAACTCGACGGTCGCCGCCGTCATCGGCGTGGGCGACTCGGCGGGGCTGCTCCAGGTGATCACGGAGAACGAGGGCGCGAGCCTGCCGACGTTCTTCTTCTTCGCCATGGTGTTCGTGATCCTCACCCTCCCGATCGGACTCTGGACCACGTCCCTCTCACGGAAGCTGTCGGTGAAGCGATGAGCACCCAGGCCGTCCTGTTCGACGCCCCGGGCCCCAAGGCCCGCCTCCGCCACAAGATCTTCACGGTGATCGGTGCCCTGATCGCCGTCGGCATCGCCTACGTGGTCTACATCCAGTTCGAGGCCGCCGGCCAGCTGCAGGCGTTCATGTGGGAGCCGTTCGTCACCGACCCGGAGGTGTGGACCTCCTACCTGATCCCCGGTCTCAAGGGGACGTTCACCGCGGCGGCCATCTCGATCGTCCTCGCGGTGATCTTCGGGCTGCTCTTCGGCATGGGCAGGCTCTCGCCGTTCGCCCCACTGCGGTGGTTCTGCAGCGTGATCGTGGAGTTCTTCCGCTCGGTCCCGGTGCTGCTGATGATGGTGTTCGCCTACTTCGGGTACTTCGCCACCTCGAACATCGTGCCCAATCAGCACGCGCCGCTGGCCGCGGTGGTCACCGCGCTCACCCTCTACAACGGTGCCGTCATCGCGGAGCTCGTCCGTTCGGGAGTCCACGGTCTGCCCTCGGGGCAGACCGAGGCGGGACTCGCGGTGGGGCTCACCCCGGGGCAGGTGCTGCGCTCGATCCAGCTCCCCCAGGCGCTCACGGCCATGCTCCCGGCCCTCGTCGGCCAACTCGTCGTCGTCCTCAAGGACTCCGCACTGGGGTACGGCATCACCTACCTGGAGCTGCTCAACTGGTCCAAGACCCTCGGCTCCGCCTACGCCAACACCGTTCCCGCGTACATCGTGGCCGGCATCCTCTTCGTGATCATCAACTACACGCTCACCAAGCTCGCCGTCTACCTCGAGGGGCGTCTGAAGAAGCGCCGCGCCAGGGCCTGACACCCCCGGGCGGGCGGGCGGGCATCTGCTCCCGCGCCTGTACACCTGCGGGGCAGGCGCCCGTCTCGATGAACACCGGCCTGCGCAGTTGCGCACGCGAGAGTTCAGGTACACGAGCGGCTGCGGTCCGCGGATGCGAACAGTGAGGGACGGGCGCGGCGTGGACGTACGCCGGGCCCTGGATACGCACGACGGCCCCGCCGGAATCCGATCCGGCGGGGCCGTCGTGTACCCGGGGCGACCCGGGGTCAGCGCACTGAGGGGTCAGCGCACTGAGGTGTCAGCCCACTGCGGTGTCAGCTCACTTCGGTGGCATCCGGATGCCACCGTCGACGCGCACGGTCTGCGCGTTCATGTACGGGTTGGTGAGCAGCTCCATGACCATCGACGCCAGCTCGTCGCCCGAGCCGAGACGCTTGGGGAACAGGACGCTCTCGCCCAGCTTGGCCTTGAACGTCTCCGAGTCGGGGCCCTCGCCGTAGATCGGGGTGTCGATGAGGCCGGGGGCGACGGTGTTGAGGCGGATCCCGGCGGCCGACAGGTCACGGGCCACGGGCAGGGTCAGGCCCACGATGCCGCCCTTGGACGCGGAGTACGCGGCCTGGCCGATCTGCCCGTCGAACGCGGCGACGGAGGCCATGTTGACGATCGCGCCCTTCTGGCCGTCCTCGTCGGCCTCGCCGCGGGACATGGCCGTGGCGGCCAGTCGGAGCATGTCGAACGAGCCGACGAGGTTGATCTCGATGACCTTGCGGAACGAGTCGATGTCGAAGGCCGAGGCGAACTCGCCGTCCCGGCCGATCGTGCGCTGCGCCCAGCCGATGCCGGCCGAGTTGACCAGGTACCGCAGCGGGCCCAGCTCGAGCGCGGCCTCCACGGCCTTGATGTTGTCCTCGGTCTTGGTCACGTCGACGGCCACGAACACGCCGCCGACCTCGCCTGCGAGGGCCTCACCCTTCTCGGCGTTGAGGTCGGCGACGACCACCTTCGCACCCTGCGCGGCGAGCTGACGGACGACGGCGGCGCCGATTCCCGACGCACCGCCCGTGACGATTGCACTTGCTCCGGAGATATCCATGGCTGAACCGTAACAAGCGGAGGTGATCGATACGGGTGTCACGGGGCGGTCAGCCGGAAATCACCCGGCCGATCCGTCGACCACCACGTCCCAGCGGATGCCGAACCGATCCCGGACCTGACCGTAGTGGTCGCCCCAGGGAGCCACCTCGAACGGCATCGCCAGCTCGCCCCCGTCGTCGGCCACGGTGGCGATGAAGGTGCGGGCCTCGTCGGTGGTGTCGAAGGCGAGCAGGAACGAGTAGACGTCACTGGCGAGCCGGGGCAGGTCCTCGCCCATGGCGTCGCCGCCGGTGAGGGTGATGCCCGGGGCCTCCAGCGTCGCGTGGGCGACCGACCCGGACGGCGGGGTGAACGGGATTCCCTCCATCGGCGGCATCTGGTCGTAGGTCATCAGGTCGAGTCGGCCACCGAAGAGGTCGCGGTAGTACGGGAACGCCTCGGAGGCGTTACCCGGGAAGGAGATGTAGGGGCTGGACTGCATGGCCATCGCGGATCCTCTCGCCTGCGCGCCCCGGCCCGTGCCTGAGGCGTTCTCCGCATGATCGACGCTAGACCGGTCGCCGGCCGCAGTCACGAGAAATATCGCCCTCCGCCGACCGGGGTGAGCGTGTGCGCAAGGTGGGCGGCGGTGTCCGTCAACCGGGGTCGCGGCCCGCCACCGCGAGCAGCCCGGCACGCGCGTCCGCATCGGGTCCCACGGATCGCGCCGGGGCCAGCACCCCGAAGGTGCGCATGAGCTCCACCACGTCCCGCCCGTTCTCGAGCACCCAGCCGGCGAGCGTCTCGGCCTCGTCGGACTCCCATGATTCTCCGCGCAGGTCGTGGGCGTGCACGAGGAGTTCGAAGACCCGCAGCGCCAGCAGGTCCCGGACGGGGATCTCCGCGAGCCGGTGGGCGACCAGCTCATCGGCGTCGGGGGCCGAGGCCAGCCGGTCACGAAGCCCGGCGGAGGTACGGGACAGCGCACCCACGGGGTCGTCGCCGGCATGGTCCGCTGTCCGGGTCCAACCGATCTCGGACTCCGGCAGGCGCGGGAAATAGGCCGCGTACCGCAGACCGCCTCCGAGGACGTGGTTGGCGCAGTCCCGGCGACTCCATCCGGGGCACGACCCGCAGTCGCCGTCGAGCCCGTCGGCGAGCGCCCGCCCGAACAGCTCGGTGGCGGCGTCGAGGACGGCCAGGTGGTCGTGGGGCAGCGGGTTCTCGGTCACGGGGGCTCCTCCGGAATGTCCGGACCCCACAGTAGGTTGATCGTGTCGTCGTGAACAGCACGTCGTGATCAGTCCGGTGGGGGTGCCCTCACGGGGCGCGCCCGCCCATCCCACAGACCCGCCCATCACAGAGAGAGGAACCCTCGCCACCATGAGCCCGCAGACCTCCGGCGCAGCCGAGACCCGGGAGTTCCAGGCAGAGACCCGGCAGCTGCTGGATCTGATGATCCACTCGATCTACTCCAACCCGGACACCTTCCTCCGAGAGGTCATCTCCAACTCCTCCGACGCCCTGGACAAGCTGCGACTGGCCGCTCTCCAGGATTCCTCGCTGGGGGTCGACACCTCGGACCTGCACATCGAGTTGATCCCCGACGAGCAGGCACGGACGCTGACGATCCGCGACAACGGCATCGGGATGTCCCGCGACGAGGTGGTCGACCTCATCGGCACGCTCGCCAAGTCGGGCACCGGTCAGATGCGCGAGGCCCTCGCCGCGGCCCGCGCGGCTCAGGAGTCGGGCGAGGCCAGTGAGCAGGTCACCGCGGACCTCATCGGCCAGTTCGGCATCGGCTTCTACTCCACGTTCATGGTCGCCGACGCGGTCACGTTGGTCACGCGCAAGGCCGGCGAGGCCACGGGTACGCGCTGGACCTCGGGCGGCGAGGGCACCTACACGATCGAGGAGGCACCGGACGCCCCGCAGGGCACCTCGGTGATCCTGCAGCTCAAGCCGGCCGGTGGGGACGCGGCGCTGCCCGACTACGCCGCGGAGTCCACGCTGCGCCGGGTCGTGCGCACCTACTCGGACTTCATCGCCTGGCCGATCCGGATGGAGGTCGAGAGGCCGGCACCGGAGCCGACGGGGGACGACGACGAGGGGAACGACCCCGCCGCGGAGAACACCCTCACCGAGACCGTGACCCTCAACTCCCAGAAGGCGCTGTGGACGCGGCCCCGCTCCGAGGTGACCGACGAGGAGTACTCGGAGTTCTACCGTCACGTCTCCCACGCCTGGGACGAGCCGCTGGAGACCATCACCCTCAAGGCCGAGGGGACGTTCGAGTACCAGGCGCTGCTCTTCCTGCCCACGCAGGTGCCGTTCGACCTCTTCTCCCCGGATACCAAGCGCGGCGTCCAGCTCTACGTCCGCAGAGTCTTCATCATGGACGACTGCGAGGAGCTGGTGCCGCCGTTCCTGCGCTTCGTCAAGGGCATCGTCGACGCCCAGGACCTCTCGCTCAACGTCTCGCGCGAGATCCTGCAGCAGGACCGCCAGATCCGAGCGATCCGCAAGCGCCTGGTCAAGCGGGTCCTGCAGACGATCGAGCAGATCAGGACCGACCGTCCGGAGGAGTTCCGCTCGTTCTGGAAGAACTTCGGAGCGGTTCTCAAGGAGGGCCTGATCTCCGACGTCGACGCCCGGGAGCAGCTCCTCGCCGTGAGCACCTTCGCGTCCACTCGTGCAGCCTCCGACGAGGCCACCGGGGGCGACGACGACGAGGTGGGCACCACCATCGCCGAGTACGTCTCCCGCATGGCCGAGGGGCAGGAGGAGATCTACTACCTCACCGGCACGTCCCGCGCGGCGGTGGAGAACTCCCCGCACCTGGAGGCCTTCCGGGCGCGGGGCGTCGAGGTGTTGGTGCTCACCGACCCGGTCGACGAGGTGTGGGTGGACGCGGTCGGCGAGGTCGACGGCAGACGCCTGCGCTCGGTGGCCAAGGGCGACGTGGACCTGTCCGGTATCGGCTCCCCGGTCGAGGAGGAGAAGGGCCAGGCGGATTCCGCGGAGTTCACCGGCCTGCTCGAGTGGCTGGGCGAGGAGCTGTCCGACGAGGTCAAGCAGGTGCGGTTGTCGCAGCGGCTCACCGAGTCCGCGGCCTGCATGGTGGGCGACGAGTTCGACATGACCCCGCAGCTCGAGGCGATGTACCGGGCCTCGGGCATGGAGCTGCCCGCGAGCAAGAGGATCCTGGAGCTCAACCCCTCGCATCCGCTGGTCGAGCGGCTGCGCTCTCAGTACTCCGAGGATCCGTCGGCCCCGGGCCTCGCCGACACGGCGCGGTTGCTCTCGGGCGCGGCCGTCCTGGCCGAGGGGGGCACGCTCGCCGACCCCGCCGCCTTCGCCAAGCTGCTGGTCGACCGGATCTGACG
>NZ_JAALEE010000386.1:0-5655 GCF_014145265.1 Dietzia sp. CW19
CAGGGCGACGGCCGGCGAGGCCCCGCCGGCTCACCCTCCCGCACGGCGGTCCAGCTCGACCCCGACCTGGCC
The DNA here is from genome assembly GCF_014145265.1 of Dietzia sp. CW19. Lineage (NCBI taxonomy): Bacteria > Bacillati > Actinomycetota > Actinomycetes > Mycobacteriales > Dietziaceae > Dietzia > Dietzia sp. CW19. Next base: position 73 of record NZ_JAALEE010000386.1, read on the forward strand.
ATGGCGGTGCTCGGCGCCGCGGACGCCAACCTCAGGGCGCTCGAGGAGCTACTCGACGCCGACCTGCACGTCCGGGGCGGCACCATGACCATCTCCGGCGACCCCGGGGCCGTCGACCAGGCCTCACGGGTGGTCTCCGACCTGCTGCGGCAGGCCAGGCGGGGCGTGGGGATCACCCCGGCCTCGGTGCGACGCTCGGTCGAGATCCTCGCCGACTCCGGGCCGTTGACGCCCGAGGAGGTGCTGGGCACGGACGTGCTGTCCCGACGCGGGGGCATGATCCGGCCCAAGACGGTGGGGCAGAAGCGGTACGTCGACGCGATCGACGACCACACGGTGGTGTTCGGGCTCGGTCCCGCCGGGACGGGCAAGACCTACCTCGCGATGGCCAAGGCGGTCGCCGCGCTGAGGGCCAAGGACGTCAGCCGCATCATCCTCACCCGCCCCGCGGTCGAGGCCGGGGAGCGGCTGGGATATCTGCCCGGCACCCTGCACGAGAAGATCGACCCGTACCTGCGGCCGCTGTACGACTCGCTGCACGACATGATGGACCCGGAGGCCATCCCCAAGCTCATGGCGGCCGGGGTCATCGAGGTGGCGCCGCTGGCCTACATGCGCGGTCGCACGCTCAACGACGCGTTCATCATCCTCGACGAGGCACAGAACACCACGCCCGAGCAGATGAAGATGTTCCTGACCCGCCTCGGCTTCGGCTCGAAGATCGTGGTGACGGGGGATATCACCCAGATCGACCTCCCGGGCGGGCAGCGTTCCGGGCTCAAGGTGGTGCGCGACATCCTCAAGGGGGTGCCCGACATCCACTTCTCGGAGCTCACCTCCGCCGACGTCGTCCGGCACGCGCTGGTGGCCCGGATCGTCGACGCCTACGCGAAGCACGAGGAGCGCCTCGACAGGGGCGAGGAACCCACCGCAGTCCACAGGAGCAGGGAGCACCGCCACCGATGAGTATCGAGGTCGCCAACGAGTCGGGCGTGGAGGTCGACGAGGCCGAACTCATCGACGTGGCCGCGTTCGTGATCGCCCGGATGGACGTCCACCCGGCCGCGGAGCTGTCGATCACGCTCGTGGACAAGGACACCATGGCGGATCTCCACGTGACGTGGATGAACCTGCCGGGTCCCACCGACGTCATGAGCTTCCCCATGGACGAGCTCTCCCCGGGGGGTCGGCCCGACCTGCCCGACCCCGGCCCCGCGATGCTCGGGGACATCGTGTTGTGCCCGGCGTTCGCCGCCGACCAGGCCGCCAGCTCAGGGCATCCGCTCGCGCACGAGCTCGCGCTGCTCACCGTGCACGGGTGCCTGCACCTGCTCGGGTACGACCACGCCGAGCCCGCGGAGGAACGTGAGATGTTCGGCCTGCAGAACGAGCTGCTCGGCGAGTGGTACGACCACCGCGACGCCCCTCGCGACGACGCCCCGCGTGCGGACGCCTGACCCGTGGACCAGACGATTCTCACAGCCGGTGCGGCGGTACTTCTCATCCTGGTCGCCGGTGTCTTCGCCGCCCTCGACGCCGCGCTGAGCACGGTCTCGGTGGCCCGGGTCGAGGAGATGGCCAAGGAACCCCGCTACGGGGCGAAGAGGCTGTCCCGGATGCTGCTCAACCGTCCGCGCTACATCAACGTCGCGGTGCTACTGCACCTGTTGAGCCTGATCTCCGGTGTCGTGCTCCTGACCGTCGTCTTTGCCGAGGTCATCGAGTCCACGGTCTGGGCGCTGGTCGGGGTGATCGCGGTGACGACCATCGCGGCCTACGTCGTGGCCGGCGTCGGTCCCCGCACGCTGGGGCGTCAACACGCGTATTCGCTGGCACTGGGCGCCTCCACGCCCCTGGCGGTGCTCGGGTTCGTCCTGGGTCCCGTCGCCAGCCTCCTGGTGGGGGTCGGCAACGCCGTCACCCCGGGCCGCGGTTTCCGTAACGGCCCGTTCGCCTCGGAGATCGAGCTGCTCGAGATCGTGGACATGGCGCGTGAGCGCGGGGTCGTGGCCGACGACGAGTCGCGCATGATCCAGTCGGTGTTCGAACTCGGGGGCACCACCGCGCGCGAGGTCATGACCCCGCGGACCGAGATGGTGTGGATCGAGTCGGACAAGACGGTCGGCCAGGCCGCGCGGTTGACGGTCAAGTCCGGTTATTCCCGGATCCCGGTGGTGGCCGGCGACAACTCCGACGACGTGGTGGGCGTGATCTACCTCCGAGACATCGTGGCCCGTCTGGACGATCCGGACGGCCGCGCGGCCCCCGTCGCCGACGTGATGCGACCCGCGGTGTTCGTGCCCGACGCCAAGAGGATCGACGACCTGCTCTCGGAGATGCAGAGGGACCACAACCATCTGGCGATCCTCGTCGACGAGTACGGCGGGACCGCCGGGCTGGTGTCCATCGAGGACATCCTCGAGGAGATCGTCGGCGAGATCGTGGACGAGTACGACACCACCGAGGTGCCCCCCGTCGAGGAGATGGAGGACGGGAGGCACCGCCTGTCGGCCAGGCTCGGGCTGGACGAGGTCGCCGAGTTGTTCGACGTGGAGTTCCCGGACGAGGTGACCGAGGAGGTCGAGACCATCGGAGGGCTGATGGCGCTCGAACTCGGTCGCGTCCCGCTACCGGGTGCGCACGTGGTCACGGCAGGGCTGGACCTGCGCGCGGAGGGCGGGCACGACCGCCGCGGCCGGGTCAAGGTGGTCACCGTGGTGGCCGAACGGACCGACTCCGCCGCCGACGGCACACACGAGAACGACGACGAGGAGAACCGATGACCACCCCCGAGGGCTTCCGGAGCGGTTTCGTCAGCTTCGTCGGTCGGCCGAACACCGGCAAATCCACGCTCACCAATGCGCTGGTGGGTGAGAAGATCGCCATCACCTCCTCGCGTCCCCAGACCACCCGGCACGCGATCCGAGGGCTTGTCCACCGCCCGGACGCCCAGATCATCCTGGTCGACACCCCGGGACTGCACCGACCGCGCACCCTGCTCGGCGAGCGGTTGAACGCGCTGGTGGAGGAGACCTACTCCGACGTCGACCTGATCGGGTTGTGCATCCCGGCGGGGGAGCGGATCGGCCCCGGCGACCGCTGGATCCTCGAGCAGGTGCGCAAACTCTGCCCCACCACCCCGATCCTGGGCCTGGTCACCAAGATCGACACCGTGTCCAAGCCGAGGATGATGGAGCAGTTGGTCGCGGTCTCCACGCTCCTCGGGCCGGACTCGGAGGTCGTCCCGGTGTCGGCCGCGTCCGGCGAACAGGTGGATGTGGTGGCGGACCTCATCGCCTCGCTGCTGCCCGAGGGGCCGCGGTTCTACCCCGACGATGTGATCACCGAGGAGTCCGACGAGTCCCGGATGTCCGAGCTCATCCGCGAGGCCGCCCTCGAGGGCGTGCGGGACGAGCTGCCCCACTCGATCGCCGTGTCGATCGAGGAGGTGCTGCCCCACGAGGGCCGCGACGACATGGTGGACGTCCACGCCACAGTCTACGTGGAGCGGCAGAGCCAGAAGGCGATCGTCCTGGGCAAGGGCGGCTCGCGTATGCGTGAGGTGGGCACCCAGGCCCGCGCGGGTATCGAACAACTCCTGGGAACCAAGGTGTACCTGGACCTCCACGTCAAGGTTCTCAAGGAATGGCAGCGCGACCCGAAGATGCTCGGGCGGCTGGGCTTCTAGAACCGGGATTCCAGAACCGGGATTCCGGAACAGGTCTTGCCCGGCGGGTTCGCAGGCCCGTGAGTGCAGGATCGCCGTCGGACGCGTCCCGGCGGCCCGCGCCGTCGGGTGGGACAATGGTCGTTCGTCGCATACCAGTTGCGCACACCAGCCCGTCGAGCATCGGGAGGAGGTCCGGATGCACCCGTTCACCGATAGCGGCCTCGTCGTGCGTACCTACGACCTCGGCGAGGCCGACCGGATCGTCACCCTGCTCACCGAACACCACGGGTTGGTCAGGGCAGTCGCCCGCGCAGTCCGCCGTACCCGCTCGCGGATGGGCGCCAGCCTCGAGCCGTTCGCCGTGGTGGAAGTACAGATCGCACCGGGTCGTGGCCGGAGTGGTCTGGGCACCGTGAGGCAGGCGTCGAGCCGGGAGTCACTGGCACGCCCTCTCGTGGCGGACTACCCCGCGTACACCTCCGGGTGCGTGGTGCTGGAGACCGCGGAGCGGCTGGCAGGGGAGGAGGGCGCACCCACGCCGAGACTGCTCGGCCTCGCCGTCGGCGCCCTCCGCTCCCTGGCCGAACACCGTCGCCCGCCGGGACTCGTCGCCGACGCGTTCCTCCTACGTGCCATGGCCGCGTCCGGCTGGGAACCTGTCCTGGACTGCTGTGTGAGCTGCGGAGTGGTGGGTCCGCACCGGGCGTTCCACGTCGCATCCGGGGGGACCGTGTGTGTGCACTGCAGGCCGCAGGGGTGTGCCATGCTCTCCCCCGGTGTCGCCGAGCACCTGTCGGCGCTGTTGGGTGGGGACTGGGACGCCGTGACCGTCTCGTCCCCGGCCGTCGTCCGCCAGGCCTCCGGGATCGCCGCCGCACACCTGCAGTGGCATCTCGAACGCGACCTGCGCAGCCTGCCGCTGGTCGATCGCGGGACGGTCGACCCTGTTCCCGTCGAGCCCCGTCCTGTCGACCCAGTTCTCGCCGAACCCCGTCCCGTCGAAACCGTTGAGGAGTCCCGTGCCCGGACTACCCAGATTCCGTAAGCGCACCGCGACGAAGGGCGGCGCCGCGCCGGTGACCGTGCGGCCGCCCACTCCGCACCCGTCGGGTGAGCGCCCGCCCGCGATCCCCTCGGAGTTCGTTCCACGCCACGTCGCACTGGTGATGGACGGCAACGGACGCTGGGCCCAGGAGCAGGGACTGCCCCGTACCGAGGGGCACAAGCGTGGCGAGGCGGTACTCATGGACGTGGTCCAGGGGTGCATCGAGATCGGTGTCCCGTACCTGTCCGCGTACGCGTTCTCCACGGAGAACTGGAAGCGCAGCCCCGAGGAGGTCCGTTTCCTCATGGGCTTCAACCGGGACGTGCTCCGCCGCCGTCGCGACGAGATGCACGAGCTGGGGGTGCGGGTCCGGTGGGCCGGCCGACGCCCCAAGTTGTGGAAGTCGGTCATCTCAGAGCTCGAGGAGGCCGAGGAGCTCACCCGCGACAACACGGTCATGACGTTGGCGATGTGCGTCAACTACGGCGGCCGTGCGGAGATCGTCGACGCGGCGCGCGACTTCGCGCATCGGGTCGCCGCGGGGGAGGTCTCGGCCGACGACCTCACCGAGGAGAACTTCGCCCGCTACCTCGACGAGCCGGATATGCCGGACGTCGACCTCTTCCTGCGGCCGTCCGGTGAGCTGCGCACCTCCAACTTCCTGCTGTGGCAGAGCGCCTACGCCGAGTTCGTCTTCCAGGACACGCTGTTCCCCGACTTCGACCGACGGGACCTGTGGGCGGCCTGCCTCGAGTACGCGGAGAGGGACAGGCGATTCGGGGGAGTGGCCGGGGCCTGACCCTCCTCCCTGGTTCGCGGCCGAACCCGCGCCGCGCCGCGCCGCGCCGCCCCGCCTCGCCCCTCTCCG
>NZ_JAALEE010000387.1:0-5996 GCF_014145265.1 Dietzia sp. CW19
ATGTGTGCGGAACGCTCTTGTCGACGGGCCCGGACCCGGGGTCAGAACCAGTGTTTACGTCCACCGACCGCCCGGCCGGCTGCGCCGAGGATGAAGAGGATCACGCCGATCGCCACGAGTACGAGGCCGATCGTCCAGAGGATGGGGATGTCCAAGAGGAATCCGAGGATCAGGAGAATTGCGCCAAGAATGATCATTGGTTCGTCCTTTCACTTTAGTCGGATCAGGATGAACCGAGCGTATATGGGTCGAGCCCGAACCACGACCGATCAGAGATTCGCAGGCAGGCGAGCACGCTCGTCCGGGCATACGTGGCGGCCTCGGCGTCGGCGAGACCCGCCCGATCCGCACTGCGCAGCTAAATGAGGCGCTATTCTCAGAAAACCTTCACCACAGCGGGCGGTAAGCGCACCCAGCATTCGCGGGATCGCCGCGATCCGAAGCATCCGGCACCACCCCGGTCGACCCCCGGGACCGCCCTCCCAGATCGCCCGCGCGGTCCCCGGGTTGGCTCGGCCGGGTCATCCAGGGGTCCACCATGTCGCAGTCGCCCACCTCGTCGTCGTCCCATTCCACGTCTCCCACTCCCCCCGGCGCGTCGATCCCCCGCCGCACCTTCCTCGGCGGCACCGGCCTCCTCCTCGCCGCGGGTGCCGCGGGCGCCGCGTTCGGCTCCTCGGCGATCCCGGGCACCACGCCCGCCGCCGGCGCCGCGGTCGGCGAGGGCCGGATCCGCCGGCGACCCAACATCGTCATCATCATGACCGATCAGGAACGGCGGCCGATGTTCTGGCCTGAGGGGTGGGCCGCGCAGAACCTGCCGCAGCGCCAGCGGTTGATCGACACCGGCCTGTCCTTCAATCTCAACGCCTGCAACTCCACGATGTGCTCGCCCAGCCGCAGCACCATGTTCACCGGTGTCTACCCCGCCCAGCACGGCGTCTACCGCACCCTCACGTCGGGCGGGAGCCTGTCGGATGCGGAGCCGCAACTGTCGCCGACCACGCCCAACATGGCCGGGTTGCTCGCCTCGGCCGGGTACGACGTGCACTACCGGGGCAAGTGGCACATGAGCAAGGGAGCGGACGGCCTGGACCCGACTCCCGCCGACGTCGAGTCCTTCGGCTTCCACGGTTGGAGCCCGCCGGAGGCGGGTCAGGACATCAAGCCGGAGAACTTCGGTGGCGGAACCGCGAACAACGACCAGCGCTACGCCGACGAGGCCGTGGGGTTCCTGAACTCGGTGCCGAACGACCCGGATCGGCCGTTCGCACTGGTCGCCAGTTTTGCGAACCCGCACGACATCCTCGCCTATCCGCAGACCTGGGACCTGACGATGCCGGACGGTGGTACCAACTACCTCGATGCGGCACCGGGCTGCTTCCAGATGGGCATCGACCTGCCGCCGACGTTCACCGAGGTGCTGGCGCTCAACCACAAGCCCCGCGCCCAGACCCAGATCAACCTCGCCTCCCAGGTCGGGCTCGGCGCCCTGGTGGGCGAGGAGAAGGCCCGCAACTACGCCAATCTCTACGCGTACATGCAGCAGGTCGTGGACCAGCACATCGGTGCCGTCATCGACGCGGTGGAGAGCAACGACCTGCGGCGGGACACGATCATCATCCAGGTCTCCGACCACGGCGAGATGGCCATGTCCCACGGCGGGATGCGCCAGAAGGTGTTCAACGCCTACGAGGAGACGATGCTGGTGCCGCTCGTGATCAGCAACCCCGGGCTGTTCCCGACCGGGGTGACGACCGATGCCCTGTCGAGTCTCGTGGACCTCATGCCCACCCTCGCGACGATCGCCGAGGTGGCGCCCGAGGTGCGAGCCGGTTTCGGCTTCCGCGGGACCGACCTGTCGCCGATCATCTCCGACGCCGTCGAGAACCCGGGGGCGCCGACCCGAGAGGTGCAGGACGTCATCCACTACGTCTTCGACGACGACAACATCGGTCAACCCGACGGGCAGACCTCGGTCACCCAGCCGAACCACCTGCGCACGGTCCGGGACCGCACCCGCAAGTTCACGATGTACTTCGATCCGCAGTGGGTCGAGCCCCCGGTGTTCGAGATGTACGACCTCGCGGCGGACCCCCTGGAACTGCGGAACCTCGCGAACCCGTTCGCCCCGCTGCAGTTCCGTGCCGACATGTTCGCCGAGATGCTGCCGGTCCTGCTGGCGCAGATGGCGGAGAAGGGGACCACTCCCGCCGGGATGCCGGCGGACCTGCCGCTTCCGACGGGGCCGATGGGATCGCTCGGCTCGGTGGGGTCCTGAGTGGCGGAGCCACCTTCCGATCTCCGCTGGTCAGCGGCCGACTGTGCTGTCCAGCGCCTGCTGCCAGAAGTCGGCCTCCAGCCTGGTGGCCGTGCGGAACACCTCGGTGAGCTCGTCGAGACGGCGGTCGGTCAGCCCTCCCCCGGACAGCACGTCGAGCTGTGCGATCGCGGCGCGGGACGCGGCGGTGAACTCCGCGCCCGAGTACTCGGCGATCCACTCGCCGTACGGGTGCCCGGCCCGGCCGCGCTCTCCCGTGCCGGGCTCTTCCGTGCTGCCGCGCTCGGTGAGCCGGGGCTGCAGGTGTGCGCCGATCTCGGCGTAACCGATCGTGCACGGCGCCAGTGCCACGTGCAGGTCGAGCAGGTCGCCGACCATGCCGCAGTCGAGTACGTAGCGGGTGTAGGCGACGGTGGCCTGCTTCTCGGCGGCGGCCTCGAGGGTGGCGCGCGGGATTCCCCAGCGTTCGGTCAGCCGCAGATGCAGCTCGGTCTCGGCCAGAATCGCCCCCGTGGCCTGGTGCGCGGCGGTGATGTCGGCCAGCGTGCGGCTCTTGAACGCGGCCAACGCGTTGGCGCGCGCGAACTGCACCAGGAAGTGGAAGTCCTGGATCAGATAGTCGCGGAACACCTCGAGGGGCAACGTCCCGCTCCCGAGCTCCTCGACGAACTCGTGCCGGGTGTAGGCCTCCCACTCGGGGCGGCAGCGATCCTTGAGGGTCTCGAACAGGGTCAACTCAGGTCTCCTGGGGTCGTGGTCGGAAGGCGGCCGATGTCCCCGGAACGGTGCCCGATCCGCATGGCCCGGTCTCCACGACCCTAGTCAACGCTGGTCTCCGCTGAACGCAGTACTCGACTGGGCGGGACGCCCTCCCACCTGGTGAACGTCCGGGTGAAGGTGGCGGTCTCGGAGTACCCGAGCTCGCGTGCCACCTCCGCCACGGGTACACGCAGCGCCAGTAGATCCAGGGCCCGATGATGCCTCACCTCGTCGAGCACCCGCCGGAACGAGGTCCCCTCCGCGGCCAGGCGGCGACGCAGGGTGCGGACATCGACGTGCAGCTCACCGGCCACCTCCGCCATCGACGGCCAACTCCCGCGCTCGTGCTGCAGCCGACTGCGGACCTGCCCCGCCACGCCCACCCGCGCCACCCGGTCGTCGAGCAGGTCGCGGCACTGCCTCTCGAACAGCTTCGCCGTGTTCTCGTCGCCCTGCGGCAGCCGCGCGTCCAGCCGCTCACGGGTGATCACCAGACGGTTCCGCTCGGCGTGTGGCCGGACCTCGTCGGCGGCCAGTCCCCACGCCTCACCGAGGATCACGGCGCTCTCCGGGCCGAGGGTCGTCTCGAGGCCGGCGGTGCCGACGTCGATCTGGGCTCCACGGAGGGCCGCCGCCAACCCCGCCAGGTCGCGTTCCACCACGAAGGCGCGTACGTCCGCGGGGATCTCGTCGTCCGCGGCGACCAGGAAGGCCTTCTCCGGGTCGGTCCCGGCGGCGGCATCCTCGTCGAGCGAGAACCGCAGGTGCGTGGGCGAGAGCGCGAGGTACGGGATGGCCCGATCGAGCGCGGCCCGCACGGTGGGTCCCGCGAGCATCATGAAGCCGATGACGCCGGTCCGCCCGAGGGTCGAATGCGCGCCGATTCCGGCCCCCAGACCCGGTCGGTCCCCGAGCCGGCCCAGGAGATTGCGGATCACCACGAACTCCTGATGCGCCCAGATCTGCGCGGTCTCGTCGTCGAGATCCAGGGGGTCGAGCCCGGTCCCGGCCAGGCACTCCCTCGTCGTCATCCCGCGTGCGACGCCGCCGTCCACCATGATGCGGATCCCCTCGGTGCCGCGGGGCACCGCCCACACGGGGGACGCGGAGTCCGACGGCGAGGTCATCGCCCGACCGTAGCAACGCACACCGCCGGGTGACCGAAAATGCCAAATGTGCGACCGCCGACGCCCTATCCCCGGCCCTCGTCGGTGGCTACCGTCACATCCATGACTCTCGCCAGCGACAACCGCACGGGTACCGAATCGGCAGGACCGACCGGGCTGGCCGAGGCGATCGGGGAGCTCTACGCGCGGGCCAAGGCCGAGGTGGGCAAGGAGGACCTGGACCACATCCGCCACGTCACCGCCTACGGGCAGGCGATCGACGCCCGCCGCCGCGAGCTGTTGCGCGAGGGGGGTCCGCGCGCGATCCGCCGGGCCACCGCGCTGGAGATGATGTACCGGCTCATGCAGTTCTCCGAGCTGGGCCACAACATCGTCCACGGCAGCTACGACCACCTGCCGGACAACGGCGAGTACCACTCGGACCGCTACGACTGGGACTTCAACGTGGACACCGGCCACTGGAAGACGATGCACCACGCGGGCCACCACCCCAACACCAACATCGTCGGCAAGGACCACGACCTCGGCTACAGCGTCTTCCGCGGCAGCGCGGGCCAGGACTGGTACGGCCACCACCTCGGGCAGGTGGCGTTCATCTCCGCGCTCGCCGCCATGGCCCCGGTCGCGGCACCGTTCTTCCTGGCCAACATCGCGCGCAAGGTCGACCGCCACCCGTTCTTCAGCGCCTACACCCTGCGATCGCCGGCCAGGATCGCCCGCCGGGACGCGCGCCGCCGATTCGTGGACGAGCCCTTCCGCTCCGGATGGAAGCCGCTCCCGACCCTGGTGGCCAACTATTTCGGCGGAGTCGCGGGCTACATGTCCGTGCTGTTCCTGGTGCTCATCGAACACCACGCGGGCGAGCTGGAACTGTTCACCGATCCCGGCCCCGACGAGACCCCCGACCAGTACTACGAGCGGCAGATCCGGGCGACCCGCAACTTCCTGCCGAGCCCGCAGATGGACGAGGCGCTGACCCGCATCCTGGAGGAGGAGGTGCCGTTCGAGAACCGTCCCGACCTGCGGATCTTCTACGGCGGCCTGGACACCCACGTCGAGCACCACCTGTTCCCCGACCTGCCGCCGTCCATGCAGCGCAGGATCGCGCCGGAGGTGCGCGCCATCGCCGCCCGGTACGGGCTGCCGTACCACGAGACCCCGCTGCTGGAGACGGTGCCGCTCATCGCCAAGACGCTCACGGGCCTGTCCGTGCCGTTCGGCGAGCGGGAGTTCGGGCGGCCGGCCGAGTTGCTGCGTGACCCCCTCGCGCTCGGGCGCCGCGTCATCTGGGGCTTCACCTACCGACCCCTGCCCGAGTCCCCGTACCTGGACAAGCCGCGCTTCCACAATGTCCCGGCGAGGGTCCTGTCCGCGACGCCGGTCGCCGGGGGTGACGCGCTCTCCGTGCGCCTGGCCAGGCCGCGTGGGTGGGAGGACGTGGAGTGGGACGCCGGGGCGTACGTGTCGGTACGGGTGGAGGTCGACGACGACGACCACGGCACCGGCACCGGCCGCGTCGAGCTGGTCCGTCAGTACAGCCTCGTCCGCGACAGCACCGACTCGCGGCTCGACGGATCGGACGCCCTGGAGATCTGCGTCAAACGGGTCGCAGGGGGTCGGGTCTCCGCCCGAGTGAACGACACGCTGAAGGCGGGGCGCTACCTCACGCTGGTCGGCGTGCCGCAGTCGTCGGGAGACTTCGCGATGGACTCCCCGGCCACCCCGTCACTGCTCATCGCCGGTGGGGTGGGCATCACGCCGATCATCAGCCTGCTGCGCCGCATCGCCCGCGAAGCCGGGGCCGGGGCAGGGGCAGGGGCAGGGGCAGG
>NZ_JAALEE010000388.1:0-2622 GCF_014145265.1 Dietzia sp. CW19
TCCGCCACCACGGGCTCGGCGCCGAGCGCGTGGAGGATCCGGACGGCCCCCGGCCCGGACACCCCGGCGCCGAGGACGAGCACGCGGGCGCCGGCGAGGTCGCGGATGTCCACACGCTCTCGTGTCACGTCCGTCATCCCGTCGAGCTCGCGAGCCAGTCACCGTAGAACAGCGCGATGGCCAGGCCACAGGAGATGGCCACGAGGAGCCAGAACCTGATGGTCACGGTCGTCTCGGCCCACCCGCCGTTCTCGAAGTGATGGTGGATGGGTGTCATCCGGAACGGACGACGGCCGGTGGTGCGGAACGCCGCGACCTGGATGAGCACCGAGACGAACTCCATCACGAAGACCGCGGCGACGACGACCATGAGGAGCTCGGTCCGCGAGACCACCGAGACTCCGGCGACGATGCCGCCCAGGAACATCGACCCCGTGTCGCCCATGAAGATCTTGGCCGGCGCCGCGTTCCACCACAGGAAGCCCAGGCACGCCCCGAGCGCGGCGGAGCACACCACGGCGATGTCGAGGGGATCCCGGACCTGGTAACACCCGGACAGGTCCACCCCCTCCGCCGTGGAGAAGCACGAGTACCGGAACTGCCAGAAGCTGAACACCACGTAGGTGCCCATGACCATGGCCATCGACCCCGCCGCGAGCCCGTCCAGACCGTCGGTGAAGTTGACCGCGTTGGACCAGCCGTAGACCAGGAGAACGATGAAGACCAGGAACACGACCACCGGGAAGGTCACGGCGACGAAGTCCCGCATGTAGCTCAGCGACCTGCTGGCAGGGGTCAGTCCGTCGTCGTTGCGGAAGCCCAGGACCAGGATGCCGAAGGCGAGCGCCGCGAGCACCTGACCGACGGTCTTGGACAGGATGCCCAGACCCTTGTTGTGCCGCTTGAACACCTTGAGGCCGTCATCGATCATCCCGACCACGGCCAACGCGGTGGCCAGTCCGAGGATGAGCAGGCCGGAGGCGGTGAACCCGCCACCGCCCACCGTCACCTGCCCCACCAGCCCGGCCACGATGTACCCCAGCCACACCGCGGCGAGGATCGCGATCCCGCCCATGTTGGGGGTCCCGCGCTTGCTCATGTGCGACTGGGGGCCCTCCAGGCGGATCTCCTGCCCGAAGCCGTGCCGACGGAAGTAGATGATGAGCACCGGGGTGAGGAAGATGCTCACGACGAAGGCGACGATGCCCGCGATCATGATCTGGGTCATTCGGACTTCTCCTCACCACGCGACGCGAGCAGATGCTCCGCGACGCTCCACAAGCCCACGGCCGCCGAGGCCTTGACCAACACGATGTCCCCCGGCTGTACGCGCTCGTCGACGATGGCGGACGCCTCCTCGGCGGTCTCGACGTGCTCCGCCTCCGATCCCCACGAGCCCTCCTGCACCGCCCCCTGGAAAAGTGCGCGCTGGGGTCGACCCCGGCCGACCACCACGAGTTGGGACACGTCGAGGCGCACGAGGAACCGCCCGATGAGGTCGTGCTCCGTCACCGAGTCGTCGCCGAGTTCCGCCATCTCGCCCAGGATCGCCCAGGTCCGGCGGTGTCCCCCTCCCGACCGGGCCATCACCGCGAGCGACTTGAGCGCGGCCCGCACCGAATCGGGGTTGGCGTTGTAGGAGTCGTTGATCACGGTGACACCGTCGGCGGTGACCCGGACGTCCATCCGCCGGGCGGAGGCGGCCCGGGCGGTGCCGAGAGCGGCGGCGACCGCGGCGACGTCCATACCGCAGGCCAGACCCACCGCGGCGGCCGACAGGGCGTTGCCCACCTGGTGCTCCCCGTGGACGCGGAGGGCCACGTCGGCCTCGCCGTCCGGGGTCACCAGCCGGAAGGAGGCCCGGACCTCGTCGTCGAGCCGCACGTCCTCGGCGCGGAGGTCCGCGGACCGGCCCGTCCCGACCGTCACGACCTCGGCGGACGTCCGCCCGGCCATTCCCAGGACCCGGTCATCGTCGGCGTTGAGCACCGCGACCCCTCCGTGGGCCGCATCCGGCAGGGCCTCGACCAACTCACCCTTCGTGGCGGCGATGACGTCACGCGACCCGAACTCACCCAGGTGCGCGGTCCCCACGTTGAGCACCACACCGATCCTCGGGGGCGCGATCTCCGCGAGCTCGCGGATGTTGCCCGGCGCGCGGGCACTCAGCTCGAGCACCAGGAAGTCCGTGGACTCATCGGCACGCAGGGCGGTCCAGGGATGGCCGATCTCGTTGTTGAACGATCCGGGCGGCGCGATGACCGTCCCGGCCGCGGAGAGAACCGCGCCGATGAGGTCCTTTGTGCTGGTCTTGCCCGAGGAGCCGGTGATCCCGACCACGACGAGCCCGTGGTCGGCGACCAATCTGTCCACGCTGGCGCGCGCCAGGGACCCGAGCGCCGCGAGCACCGCCGCACCGGACCCGTCGGAATCCGCGGCCAGGACCATGGCGTTGGTCACGCGCCGGTCCACGGGGGGCACCACGACCTGCGCGCCCGCACCCTCGGGGACATCGGTGACCTCGCGGGCGACCAGCGCCGCCGCCGCACCCGCCTGCAGCGCGCGGGCGACGAACTCGTGTCCGTCGACCCGCTCGCCGGGGAGTGCGAGGAACAGTCCACC
>NZ_JAALEE010000389.1:0-2569 GCF_014145265.1 Dietzia sp. CW19
GGCCGCCGGGCGGACGCAGCCGGAGTGGGCGGCCGTGCCCGCCCGCGACCGGGCCGAGATCCTGCGCCGCGCGTACGAGCTGATCCTCGACCGCGCCGACGAGCTGGCGCTGCTCATGACCACCGAGATGGGCAAACCGCTGGCGGAGGCCAAGGGCGAGGTCACCTACGGGGCCGAGTTCTTCCGCTGGTTCTCCGAGGAGGCCTGCCGCATCCGCGGGGACGCCCGCCGTTCGCCCGACGGGAGGACACGTCTCATGGTGACCCACGAACCGGTCGGGCCCTGCATCCTCATCACCCCGTGGAACTTCCCCCTGGCCATGGCCACCCGCAAGATCGGCCCGGCCGTCGCCGCCGGCTGCACCATGGTGTTCAAACCGGCCAACCTCACGCCCCTGACCTCGCTGTACGTGGTGGACCTCCTGCGCGAGGCGGGGCTCCCCGACGGCGTCCTCAACGTCGTGTGCACCACCGAGCCGGGCGGTGTGGTGGAACCGTGGATCGACTCCGGGATCGCCCGCAAGCTGTCGTTCACCGGGTCCACGCCGGTCGGCCGGATGCTGCTGGAGCAGTGCGCGCGCGGGGTGCTGCGCACCTCCATGGAGCTCGGCGGGAACGCCCCGTTCGTGGTGTGCGAGGACGCGGACATGGACACCGCCGTGGCCGCCGCGATGGCCGCCAAGATGCGCAACATGGGCGAGGCCTGCACGTCGGCCAACCGGATCCTCGTCCACCGTTCGGTTCTGGACGAGTTCGGTCGGCGCCTCACCGAGAAGATGTCCGCCCTGACCGTCGGCGACGGCACGCGGGACGGCACCGACGTGGGCCCGTTGGTCGAGGAGAAGGCCGTGGCGAAGGTGGTCGACCTGGTCGACGACGCCGTGGGGCGCGGGGCCGAGGTGCTGTGCGGCGGATCGCGGACCGAAGGACCCGGGTACTTCTACCCGCCCACCGTCCTGACCGGAGTGGCGGCCGACTCCGACCTGATGTCCACCGAGATCTTCGGTCCCGTGGCCGCCCTGATCCCGTTCGACTCCGACGACGAGGCGGTGGCCCTGGCCAACGACACCGAGTTCGGCCTGGTCTCCTACGTGATGACCGAGAACCTGGACCGCGCGATGACCATGTCCGAGCGCCTTCAGGCGGGAATGGTGGGCGTCAACACCGGGATCGTCTCCAACCCGGCCGCGCCGTTCGGTGGCATCAAGCAGTCCGGGCTCGGCCGCGAGGGCGGGCTCACCGGGATCGAGGAGTTCGTGGAGACCAAGCTCGTCGCGATCCCGGTGCGCTGATCGCCCGCCGCCCTCCGCCGGTGGGCGGTTCGGCGGAAGGCGGTGGTCGGTCAGCCGGTGGGCGGTCAGCCGGTGCGGACCCGCCCGGCGAGCCGGTGCCGCTCGGCCTCGGACATCCCGCCCCAGACGCCGTACAGCTCGCGGTGGGCCACGGCGTGCGCGCGGCACTGTTGGATGACCGGGCACTGCGCGCAGAGCTTCTTGGCCGCCGTCTCCTTGCGCCGGCGCAGGCTCCTCGACTCGTTCTCGGAGTTGTAGAACAGGTCCGGTACGTCCTGGCACATCCCGTACTCTGCCCAGGCCCATCGTTCGTCGATCCTTCTCGTCGCGGTCGTCATGGCACTCCCCCCGTCGGAACCAGCTTCATTCACGCTCGAGGGAGTTCGGCACACCCCCAGGGGTGGGACGGGTCACAACTGTTAAAGTTCCCAGATGCCGGTCAGGGTCTCGGTGGAGAACGACTACACACTGGTCATCGCCGGTGTGCACGCACTGCTGGCCGCGTACCCCGGCCGCGTGGAGGTCGTGGTGAACGGGCCCGGCTCCCGCGCAGGTGTGCCCGTGGACGTGGTGCTGTTCGATACCTTCGCCTCCCCGGTCGACTGGCAGGCCCGGTGCTCGGCCATGGCCCTCGACCCGGCGATCGGGGCCGTGGCCGTCTACTCGTTCGTCACGGATCCGCGCGCTGTCGACGAGGCCTTCGCCTCGGGGGCGACGGGGTATCTCTCCAAATCACTGTCCGGCGAGGAGCTGCTCGGGGCCGTGGAACGGGTCGCGGCGGGTGAGCGGGTGCGCCTGCTCGGCCGCGACGGCGAGGACACGTCCCCCGGACTGTGGCCGACCGGCGACGTGGGCCTGACCCCCCGGGAGTCGGAGATGCTCGCGCTGATCGCCCAGGGCCGGTCCAACGAGGAGATCGCCGCGGCCTGCTACCTGTCGATCAACACGGTCAAGACCTACATCCGGGAGGCCTACCGCAAGATCGGGGTGACCACCAGACCGCAGGCGGTGGCGTGGGCGATGCGCAGCGGGCTCGCGGTCTCCCGCTGATCGCGCCACTCACCGGTCCCCGCCGCCCTCGCGGACCCGCGCGAGCCCGTCCCTCATGTGGTCGACCAGCAACTCCCTGGCCCGATCCGGGTCCCCGGCCCGCACGGCGTCGGCGATCGCGCGGTGTTCGGCGAGCCTGGACTCGGCGTCCGAGTAGGTGCCGCGCATGGCGTGCAGGCACATGCTCGTCTCGACCAGGACGGTCTCGTGCACCCGCGACAGGCGGGG
>NZ_JAALEE010000035.1:0-4790 GCF_014145265.1 Dietzia sp. CW19
CGTCGCAGCCACATCTCGCGCAGCTTGTCCGCGCTGGGCAGTCGGTCACCGACCGCGGCGGTGACGACCGCGTCGACCCAGCCCTCGACCAGGGCGAGCAGCGTCTCGAGGCGGCCAAGCGCGGCCTCGTTGACATTCGTCACCTTGGGGCCGATGGCGCCCGCGCCGCCGGACAGCAGTTCCTGGAGCTTGGTGGGGTCCTGGAGGATGGACGGGTCGAGACCCGAGGCCAGGTCGTCGAGCCCCGAGGTGTCGACCCGGATCCCGCGGGCGTACTCCTCGACGGTGGCCAGCACCCGAGCCCGCAGCCAGGGCGCTCCGGCGAACAACCGGATGTGCGCGGCCTCGCGCGCGGCGAGGAACACCACGACCTCCTGGCGGGGCAGCTCGAGCTCCTCGGCGAACGCGTCGATCGCGGTCGGGCACAGGGCGGCCACGCCGTCGTCCCCGAACGGGAGCCCCACCTCGGAGGAGAACAGCACGGCGGGGGCGAGCTTGCCCAGTCCCTGGCCGAGCTGCATCCCGAAGCCCATGCCGCCCATCTGGTCGAGCATTCCCAGGAGCGGGCCGGCGAGCTGGCGCGCCTCCTCGGGCATCGCCCCCTTGGTGGCCGAGTTCATCTGCTCGGCGACCGGGGTGCAGATCTTCTCCCACGTGGGGAGGGACTGTTCGACCCACTGCTGGGGGGTCCACACCTCGGTCCGGTGTACGCCGGAGGGGAACATCGTGGTCTCGTCCAGCCACAGCTCGGCCAGCCGGACGGACTCCTGCGCGGCGGTGCCGGAGGCCTCGCTCACGACCGGGGTACGGCCGAGGGCCTGCAGTGCCACGGTGCGGGCGAGCTGGTAGTTCACCGGGCCGGAGGCGCCGGGCCCGGTCATCGCCGACCCCATGGAGCCGAGCATCTGCCCGAACTGGGAGAGCATCTGGCCGAACTGACCGAACTGGGAGGGGTCGAAACCGCCGGGGCCGCCCGGGTCGCGGCCCCGGTCGTCGTCGCGACCGTCGTCATCGGAAGCGGAGAAACCGAAGGGCTGGTTCATGCCACAACGGTACAGCCCGACGGGTGCGCAGGTCCGGGCGCGACGTCACGGTTCCGCCCGCGCGGACTACCCTTGCCCCCGTGAGTCGCCGACTGCTGACCCTCCTCGCCGCTCTGGTCCCGGCGGTGCTGCTGCTCGTCCTGGCCACGTCGGCGACCGTGCCGCTCGTGGCCATGGGCCCCGGGCCCACCTACGACACCCTCGGGGAGGTCGAGGTCGAGCGTGGCGACGGGGTGGAGACTGTCCCCGTCGTCGAGGTCAGCGGGCGTGAGGCGGACGAGACCTCCGGAGCACTACGGATGACGACGGTCGCGGTCCGCGACAACCTGACCCTGCTCGACGCCATGAGGTTCTGGCTGGATCCGGTGCAGATGGTGGTCCCCCGCGACCAGGTCTTCCCCCCGGAACGGTCGAGGGACGAGGTCCGCGAGTCCAACGCCGCGGAGATGGTGGGGTCGGAGAACTCGGCCGAGGCCGCCGCCTACGGGTACCTGGGGATCCCGATGCAGCCCCGGGTCGAGGCCGTCGACCCGGAGGGCGCGGCGGCCGACCTCCTCCGTGAGGGCGACATCCTGACCTCGATCGGCGGGGAGCGGGTCTCGGATTCGACAGCGGTGGTCGAGCAGGTCAGCGCCCACCGTCCGGGCGACGAGGTCCGGATCGGGTTCACCAGGGACGGGCGCGAGGAGACGACGACGACGACGTTGCAGCCCGCCGGACCGGACGGCGATCCCGACCAGGGCCGCCTGGGCATCCTCGTCGGCGACACACCGGCCGACGGGACGGACGTCGAGATCAACATCGACCCGAACGTGGGCGGCCCCTCGGCGGGGCTGGTCCTGGCGGTCGCGATCGTGGACAAGCTGTCCCCGGGCGAGTTGACCGGCGGGGCCGAGGTCGCCGGATCGGGCACGATCCGGGTCGACGGAACCGTCGGGCCGATCGGGGGGATCACGCACAAGATCCGTGCCGCCCGGGATGCGGGGGCGACCGAGTTCCTCGTCCCCGCCGGAAACTGTGCGGAAGCCGTGCAGGACCCACCGGGTGGCATCCGCCTGATCGAGGTGGACACCCTCCGGGGCGCGCTGGAGGCGCTGGAGGAGGCCGTTTCCGGGGGAGAGCCACCGACCTGCGGGTGAGGCGACGCTTTTCCGTAAGGTGGGTTCCACGAGCATGTCCGCCCCAGCAGTCCAGGAGTTTCCCCGGTGTCCGTCCGCCCACCCGGTAATCCCGGTCGGCCGATCGCGATCTCACGTCGCGGCCGAGCCGTCGCCATCTCCATCGTCATCCTCATCGTCCTGATCCAGGTACTGCCGAGGATCAACTCCACCTACACCAACTGGCTGTGGTTCGGCTCGGTCGACGCCACCAGTGTGATGAGGACCGAACTGCTCACGCGGATCGGTCTGTTCGTCGTGGTCGCCCTCCTGGTGGGACTCGCGATCGCCGCGGGGATCCTGCTGGCCTTCCGGCACCGGCCGGTGTTCCTGGCACAGCCGGGGATGCCCGATGCGTTGGCGAGGTACCGGGCGGCTCTCGGCGACTCGCCGGCCAAGACGGTGCTGTGGGTCCCTGTCGCGATCGGCCTCCTCGCCGGTTCGGTGGCGCAGTCGGGCTGGCAGTCGGTCCTGGCGTTCTTCAACTCCACGCCGTTCGGTCAGACGGATGCGCAGTTCGGGCTCGATATTTCCTTCTACGCCTTCGAGCTGCCGCTGTGGCGGTCGATCGTCACCTGGCTCATGGTGGCCGTGGTCCTGGCGTTTATCGCCAACCTCGTCACGCACTACCTGTTCGGTGGTCTCCGTCCCGGAGCGCGTGAGGGTGCGCTGACCCGCGCCGCGCGGATCCAGCTGGTCAGCCTCGCCGGACTGTTCATCCTGCTCAAGGCGGCCGCCTACTGGCTCGACCGCTACGAGCTGCTGTTCCGGGAGAACGCGACGTTCACCGGTGCCGGACACACCGATGTCAACGCGCTGATCCCGGCCAAGATCTTCATGTTCTCCGTGGCCATCGTCTGCGCGATCGCCTTTTTCTCCGCGATCGTGATCAGGGACCTGCGCATCCCCGCGCTCGCCACCGTGCTCCTGCTGTTCTCCGCGCTCGTGGTGGGTTCGGCCTGGCCGCTCGCCGTGGAGCAGTTCTCCGTCAACCCCAACCGCGCCGAGAAGGAGCGGGAGTACATCGCCCGCAACATCGAGGCCACGCGGGCCGCGTACGACATCGGGGACGACCGCGTCACCTACATAGAGAACTGGGGCTCGGCCGACCCGAACCCGCGGGAGGCGGGCTCGGACGTCACGACGCTGTCCAACGTCCGCGTGCTCGACCCCAACGTCCTCTCGCCCACGTTCACCCAGCTGCACCAGCTGCGGAACTTCTACGGCTTCCCCGAGACGCTCGACATAGACAGGTACACGATCGACGGTGAGATGCGGGACTTCCTCGTGGCCGCCCGTGAGCTCAACCCGGAGTCCCTGCAGGCCAACCAGCGGGACTGGATCAACCGGCACACCGTCTACACCCACGGCAACGGCTTCGTCTCCGCGCCCGCCAACCGCGTCAACGAGATCGCGGACGACGCCGGCTCGGATCGCGGCGGACTGCCGAACTTCCAGGTCTCCGACCTCGAGGCCATCGCCAGTGGTCAGGAGATGGTGATCCCGGTGACCCAGCCGCGGACCTACTTCGGTCCGCTGATCGCCCAGTCCGACCCCGACTACGCCATCGTCGGCGACAACGGCGAGGGCCCGCGCGAGTACGACACGGACACCCAGCAGTACACCTACACCGGCGAGGGCGGGGTCCCGATCGGCGGCTGGATCAACCGCACGGCCTACGCGCTGAGGTTCGCCGAGCGCAACATCCTGCTGTCCAGCCTGATCGGCGACGACTCCAAGATCATCTACGACCGCGACCCCCGCGACCGTGTCCAGAAGGTCGCCCCGTGGCTGACCACCGACACCAATACGTACCCGGCCGTGATCGACGGACGGATCAAGTGGATCGTCGACGGGTACACCACGCTCAAGACCTATCCGTACGCCGAGCTGAGTTCGCTGGAGGCGATGACGGCGGACTCGACCAACGAGGCCGGCGGCCGGGTGCTGCCGGACGAGGAGGTCTCGTACATCCGCAACTCGGTCAAGGCCACGGTCGACGCCTACGACGGCACGGTGGACCTCTACGCGTTCGACGAGTCGGACCCGGTGCTGCAGACCTGGATGAAGGCCCTACCCGGCATCGTGCAGCCGCGGGACGCGATCTCGGAGGAGCTCGAGGAGCACCTGCGCTACCCGGAGGACCTGTTCAAGGTCCAGCGTGAGCTGCTGGCCAAGTACCAGGTCGACGACCCGGGCCAGTTCTTCACCAACGACGCCTTCTGGTCGGTGCCCTCCGATCCCACCGTGACCTCGTCGATCCAGAACCCGACCCCGCCCGCGGGCGGGCCGGCCGGCGGGCCGGCGGGTGCGCAGGCCGCCAACCGAGGCCCGGTGGAGGGCCCCAGTCAGCCGCCGTACTACGTGGTGGTCTCCGACCCGACCGATCCCGAATCGGACGAACCGTCGTTCCAGCTGATCTCCGCGTTCCGCGGGTACGAGCGCGAGTTCCTCGCGGCGCACATGTCGGCGAGCTCGGACCCGGACACCTACGGCGACATCACGGTTCGCGTGCAGCGCCCCACCGAGCCCCTCGCACAGGGACCCAACCAGGCGCAGGACATCATGATCGCCTCGCCGGCGATCGCCA
>NZ_JAALEE010000390.1:0-3067 GCF_014145265.1 Dietzia sp. CW19
CCTGGCCGCCCGCCGACGGGAGCGCCTCGACGCACTCGCCGAGGAGCTCCGCGCGGCCGGCGGAACGGCGTCGACGGTGGCCTGTGACGTCGCGGACCCCGAGGCGTGTGCGGCCATGGTCCGCTCGGCCATGGACTCCCACGGGCGGATCGACGTCCTGGTCAACAACGCCGGCATCGGCACCGCCGTGCCCGCGCTCAAGGAGACCCCGGAGCAGTTCCGGGGCGTGGTGGACGTCAACCTCCACGGCGCCTACTGGGCGGCCAAGGAGTGCGCGACCGTCATGGAGCCCGGCTCGAGCATCGTCAACGTGGCCAGCGTGCTCGGCCTGACCGCAGGATTCGCCCCGCAGGCCGCCTACTCCGCCTCCAAGGCGGCCGTCCTGGGACTGACCCGGGACCTGGCGGCCCAGTGGGGGAGCCGGCGGGGGATCCGCGTCAACGCCCTCGCCCCCGGGTACTTCGCCTCGGAGATGACCGACGAGATCCCCGAGACGATGCTCGCCGACATCACCGGACGGACGATCTTCGGTCGGCTCGGTCTGCAACCGGAGCTCGACTCCGCCCTTCTCTTCCTCGCCTCCGACGCCTCGTCGTTCATCACCGGGTCGACCCTCACCGTCGACGGCGGCATGACCCTTCACTAGTCCTCGACCTCACCAGTTCTCGACCCAGGAGACATCACGATGGAATTCGCGCACAGTCAGCGCAGCGTCGAGCTGCAGGAGAACATGTGGGAGTTCATGCGCGAGCATGTGTTCCCCGCCGAGCCGGTGTGGGCCGAGTACCTGCGCTCGCACGGCGACCACGAACACCCGCCCGTCATGGAGGACCTCAAGGCGGAGGCGCGGCGTCGCGGGCTGTGGAACCTCTTCCTGCCGGAGTGGTCCGGCATCTCCAATCTCGAGTTCGCGGCGGTCTCGGAGATCTCCGGTTGGTCGCCGGTGATCGCCCCCGAGGCCATCAACTCGCAGGCGCCCGACACCGGGAACATGGAGACCTTCCACCTGTTCGGGACCGACGAGCAGAAGGCCGCGTACCTCGAGCCGCTCAAGGAGGGCAGGATCCGGTCGGCCTACGCCATGACCGAGCCCGACGTGGCCTCCTCCGATGCGACGAACATCCAGACCGTCATCCGCCGCGAGGGCGACGAGTACGTGATCAACGGCCGCAAGTGGTGGATCACGGGAGTGGCAGACGAGCGCTGCGAGATCTTCATCGTCATGGGCAAGACGGACGAGACCGCCGAGACGCACCGTCAGCAGTCGATGGTCCTGGTCCCGCGCGGTACCCCGGGGCTCACCATCGAGCGCAACCTCCCGCTGTTCGGCTACCAGGACCAGCACGGTCACTGCGAGCTCGTCTTCTCGGACGTCCGGGTGCCAGCGTCGAACCTGCTCGGCGAGGAGGGCGCCGGTTTCGCGATCGCGCAGGCGCGTCTCGGGCCGGGCCGCATCCACCACGCCATGCGCGCCATCGGGATGGCCGAGCGGGCCCTGGCCCTGATGGTCGACCGCGCCAAGTCGCGGCACGCCTTCGGCGGGTACCTGTCCGAGCAGGGCGTGGTGCAGGAGCACATCGCCAACTCCCGCATCGAGATCGACCAGGCACGCCTGCAGGTCCAGCACTGCGCGTGGATGATCGACACCGTCGGCGCCAAGGAGGCCCGGTTCGAGATCTCGGCCATCAAGGTGATCGCGCCGCAGGTCGCGTGCACCGTGATCGACCGGGCGATCGAGGTCTTCGGTGGGGCCGGTGTCTCGGACGACACCCCTCTCGCCTACTTCTACGCCTGGGCGCGGGCCCTGAGGATCGTCGACGGCCCGGACGCCGTGCATCGCCGCACCATCGCGCGTGGCGAGCTCAGGCGCACGCCGCCGTACGTCGGCTGAACGTGATGCGCAACACTGACAAGACCCGGTCGGACGAGACCGGATACTCACCGTTCGAGAGAGGGACACGCACATGGGTGCAGTGATCGTGGAGGCCGTGCGCAGCGCGGTGGGCAAGCGCAAGGGTGGACTGGCCGGGGTGCATCCGGCCGATCTGTCGGGCACGGTGCTGAACGCTCTGGTCGAGCGCGCCGGGGTCGACCCGGGGATCGTGGAGGACGTGATCTGGGGGTGCGTGACCCAGGCCGGCGAGCAGACCGGGGACATCGCGCGTACCGCGGTGCTCTCCGCCGGGTGGCCCGAGACCGTCACCGGCGTGACCATCGACCGCCAGTGCGGTTCCTCGCAGCAGGCGCTGAGCTTCGCCGTCGCGGTGGTCGAATCCGGTTACCACGACGTGGTGGTGGCCGGCGGCGTCGAGTCCATGACCCGTCAGCCGATGGGCAGCTCGATCACCGGCGAGGGCATCCCGTACGGGCAGGACTTCCTGGGCCGCTACGACGGCACCATGCCCAACCAGGGCGTCGGCGCCGAGATGATCGCCGAGCGGTGGGGGCTGTCCCGCACGCAGCTCGACGAGTTCGCCGTGGCCTCGCACGAGAAGGCCGCCGCCGCGCAGGACGCCGGGTTCTTCGCCGGGCACATCGTCCCGGTGACCACCCCGGACGGGGTCTTCGATGCTGACCAGGGCATCCGCCGGGGCAGCACCGTCGAGGGGCTGGCCGGGCTCAAGACCCCGTTCAAGTCCGACGGCGTGATCCACGCCGGCAACGCCTCGCAGATCTCGGACGGATCCGCCGCGATCCTGGTGATGAGCGAGGAGGCCGCCGCCAGGTATGGCTGCACGCCGATCGCGCGTGTCCACACCGCCACGCTCGCCGGCGACGATCCGGTCATCATGCTCACCGCCCCGATCCCGGCCACGGCCAAGGCTCTCGAGCGCTCCGGGTTGACGATCGACGACATCGGGGTGTTCGAGGTCAACGAGGCCTTCGCCTCGGTGCCGATGGCGTGGCTCGCCGAGACCGGCGCCGACCCGGCCAAGCTCAACCCCAACGGTGGCGCGATCGCCCTCGGCCACCCGCTCGGCGGCTCCGGGGCCCGCATCATGACGGACATGGTCCACCACATGAAGGCGAACGGCATCAGGTACGGCCTGCAGACGATGTGCGAGGG
>NZ_JAALEE010000391.1:0-1623 GCF_014145265.1 Dietzia sp. CW19
GCTCACGCGGGCAGCGGGGTCCGCGCCGGAGTGCCGGGCTGCCGGTGGAGGCCGGCACGCCGCTCGAGGTACCCGGCGATCTTGCCGATCGCGCTCTCGAGCACCGGCGCCTCGGGCAGGCACACGATGCGGAAGTGGTCGGGCTCGGGCCAGTTGAAGCCGGTGCCGTGGGTCACCAGGACGTGCTCGGAGCGCAGTAGGTCCAGCACCAGTTCCTCGTCGCTGCCGATGCCGAACCTCTCGGTGTCCAACCGGGGGAAGCAGTAGAGCGCACCGCGGGGCGCCACGCAGCTCACGCCCGGGATGGCGTTGAGGCGCTCGGTCGCCAGTGCGAGTTGTCGCTCGATCCGGCCGTCGGGGTCGATCACGTCGGCACCCCACGGTGAGTCCTCGGCCAGCGCGACCGGGATCGCGTACTGGCCCGGGACGTTGGGGCACACCCGCATGTTGGCCAGCAGGGTGAGCCCTTCGAGCAGGTCCTGCGCCCGATCGAGGGGCCCGGTCGCGGCGACCCAGCCGGCCCGGTATCCGCACACCCGGTACGCCTTGGACAGGCCGCCGAAGGTCAGGCAGAGCACGTCGTCACCGGCGGCCAGCGCCGCGTGGTGATGGCGGGCGCCCGAGAAGATCACCTTCTCGTAGATCTCGTCGCTGAGCAGGACGAGCCCGTGCCGACGGGCGATGTCGGCCATCCCCCGGACGGTCTCGGCACTGTAGACGGCGCCGGTCGGGTTGTTGGGGTTGATCACCACCAGTGCGGTCGTCCGCGGCGTGATCTTGGACTCGATGTCCGCCAGCGAGGGGTTCCAGCCGTCGGACTCGTCCGCCAGGTAGTGCACGGGCACGCCACCGGTGAGGTTCACCGCGCCGGTCCAGGTGGGGTAGTCCGGTGCCGGGACCAGGATCTCGTCGCCCGGATCGACCATCGCCTGCAGGACGAGCGTGATGAGCTCGCTCACCCCGTTGCCCAGGAACACGTCCTCGGCGCGGATCCCGGGCACTCCCCAGCGCCGGTAGTGGTCGGCCACGGCTGCCCGCGCCTGCGGGATGCCTCGCGAGTCCGAGTAGGCCTGGCCCGTGCCGAGTTCGCGGGCCACGGCATCCACGATCTCGGGCCGGGCCTCGAGACCGAACGGGTGCATGTTCCCCAGGTTCAGTCGCAGGATGTCGTGGCCCTCGGATTCCAGCCGCATGGCCTCGGTGAGGATCGGACCGCGGACGTCGTAGCGCACGTCGCGGAGGCGTCGGGATTGGCGGTAGATCTGCATGTGGACCATCACATCGCCAAAGTGGACTGGCGGGAAGGTCCACTTATCGCAGACCCGTGAGACCACTTTCCGGCCTCGCGCGCCTAGGCTGAGCGCATGGCCCGCACCGCCCGTCCCGGATCCCTGGTCCTGGGCGAGGTCTCGGGCACCGCGGATCTGGTGGACGCGATCATCGACCTGATCTCCGACGGTTCCCTGGCCGACGGCGACAGGCTGCCCTCCACGCGCGCGCTCGCCGAGCAGGCCGGGCTCTCCCGCGGCACCGTGGTCCGGGGGTTCGACGAGCTCTCGGCCGCCGGCTTCGTCGACTCCGTCCATGGGTCGGGCACCCGGGTCGCCGCCGGGGCGGGTCAGG
>NZ_JAALEE010000392.1:0-3284 GCF_014145265.1 Dietzia sp. CW19
CGAGACCGGGGATGACCTGCCGCAGGCCGAGTCCCGAGCTGGGGGCGGCGTACACCCCGCCGAGCATGGGATCGACGAGCCGCGAGACCACCGCGTCGCCGAACCGGTCGGCCACGAGCCGGCCCAGCGAGACGTCCCCGCCGGGTTCCCACTCCAGCGGCGTGTCCGTCTCACGGGCGGCGACGGCCGACTCACCGGGGCTCAGCACACCGGACAGGCCGGCCACGTCGGACGGCAGCCCCATGAGGGTGCCGACCGGCATCGGGACCAGTCGACCGTCGGTGAGGATCGCCGGGCCGAGCGGTCCGGGGTGCCGCAGGGTGTCTGTCAGCCCCAGCTCGGCGACGAGCTCGGAGGCCTCCGGTCGGCGACCGATGAATGCCTCGGCCCCCAGCTCCATGGGGCCGGACGGGAAGTCGACGGTGTGCAACGCCCCACCGAGGGAGTCCGACGCCTCGAGGACCGTGATCCGTGCGCCGGGCAGGTCGAGGGAGAGCTGATAGGCGGCGGTGAGTCCGCTGAGACCGCCACCGACCACCGCGACACGAGGGGGCATCCCTACGTCCCGGTCAGCTCGTGGACCAGCTCGACCACGTGGGTCACGGCACCCGGGTCGGTGGCGGGCAGGACGCCGTGCCCGAGGTTGAACACGTGCCCGCGGGCGCCCAGCTCACGTGCCCGCGCCCCCTCGTCGAGGATCCTCCGGACCTCGGAGTCCAGCGCCTGACGGTCGGCGAAGAGCATGGCGGGGTCGAGGTTGCCCTGGAGCACCTTGCCCGGAGCCCGCACCGCGGCGTCGTCGAGCGGGATGCGCCAGTCCACACCGACGACCTCTGGACCGGCCTCACCCATCGCCCCGAGCAGTTCTCCGGTGCCCACGCCGAAGTGGGTGCGGGGAACCGTGGAGATCACCTCGTCGGCGAAGATCCCGGTGGAGTGCGGGAGCACCATCGACCGGTAGTCCCGCAGGCTCAGCGCCCCGGCCCACGAGTCGAACAGCTGGACGGCGTCCACGCCCGCATCGATCTGCGCGCGCAGGAACACCGTGGTCAGGTCCGCCAACTTGGACATCAGTGCATGCCAGACGTCGGGGCGGGAGTACATCAGGGACTTCGTGTGCTCATGGTTACGGCTCGGTCCGCCCTCGATGAGGTAGGAGGCGAGGGTGAAGGGGGCGCCGGCGAAGCCGATGAGCGCGACCTCCGGGTCGAGCTCCGCCACCACCATGCGGACCGCCTCGCCGATCTTCTCGAGCCGGTCCGGGGTGAGATCGGGAAGCGCGGCGACCCCGGCCTCGTCGCGGATCGGCGATGCCACCACGGGCCCGGTGCCCGGCACGATGTCGATGTCCACACCCGCCGCCGCCAGCGGGATGACGATGTCGGAGAAGAAGATCGCGGCGTCCACCCCGTGACGGCGGACCGGCTGCAGGGTGACCTCGCAGGTCATCTCGGGGTCGAAACAGGCCTCGAGCATGGTGCTCCCGGTCCGGAGTTCGCGATACTCGGGAAGCGAGCGACCCGCCTGACGCATGAACCACACCGGCGTGTGAGCGGCACCGGTGCCCCCGACTTCGTCGAGGTAGGGGCCGGTCCCGGCCCGGAGCGCGGTGGCGCGGCCGGCGCCCTGGGTGTCAACGGACCTGGGATTCGAGGGCACATCGGAGTTCAGCACCCCCCCATGGTCCCACGAGTGCGCCACCGGGGCCCTCCACCCCACCCCGGTGGGCGACGGCGCGCCTCCTCGGGACGCCGCCGGGTGGTGGCTAGCGTGACGACCCGTGAGCACATCGGTCAATGACGGCGAGCCCGAGGTCTTCCGGGAGGCGGTCGAGTCGCTGTCCCGGCTCGAGGTCCGCCCTGAGATCTCTGTCGGCCCGATCCGTCCGCCGCAGAGACTGGCGCCGTACAGTCATGCGCTCGGGGTGGAGATCATCCCGCCGACCGGGGACGATGTGCCCGAGTTCTCCGACGGGGACGCGTTCGGTCGGCTGATCCTCCTCCACGACCCCTCCGGGGACGACGCGTGGAACGGCACGCTGCGGCTGGTCGCCTACATCCAGGCCGACATGGAGGCCTCACTCGCGGGCGATCCCCTGCTGCCCCAGGTCGCCTGGAGTTGGCTCACCGAGGCGCTCGACGAGGACGCCGGACCGTACACGTCGCTGGGCGGAACCGTCACCAGCACCGCGTCGGTCCGCTACGGCGACATCTCCGGACCACCCCAGGCCCACCAGCTCGAGTTGCGCGCGTCGTGGACCGCCCTCGAGTCGAACCTGACCGGTCACGCCTCCGCCTTCTGCAAGACGCTCTCCCTGGCGGCCGGACTCCCGCCGGTCGGCGTGACCTCCCTGCATCGTCGGGCGTGAGCGGCCGACGACGCGGAGAGACCCCGCCGGGGGCGCCGCCGCCCCCGGCGGAGTACGAGTTCGTGGACGACGCCTCCGGCATCGGGTCGGTCGCCTCCGTCGTGGAGTCCTCGGCCGGACCGGTCGCGGTGGACGTCGAGCGCGCGTCGGGGATCCGCTACTCCGAGCGCGCCTTCCTCCTGCAACTACGCCCCGCCGGCGGGGCCGCACTGCTGGTGGACCCCGAGACGCCGGGCCAGACGGTCGGGCCGCTCGCGGGCGTCCTCTCCGGGCGCCCCCTGCTCCTGCATGCCGCGAGCCAGGACCTCCCGTCACTCCGTGAGCTCGGGATCAGGCCGACGTCTGTCATCGACACCGAACTGGCCGGGCGGTTCCTCGGGATGGAACGGGTGAACCTCGGGGCGATGATCTCGGAGCACCTGGGCATCGGGCTGGCCAAGGCCCACTCGGCGGCGGACTGGTCGCGACGCCCGTTGCCCGCATCCTGGCTCGACTACGCCGCCTACGACGTCCTCTTCCTCCACGAACTGGCGGACGCGGTACTCCCCCGGCTCGACGAACTCGGCCGCCGCGACTGGTTCGAGGCCGAGTGCCGACACCTCGTCGACTCGGATCCGCCCGCCCCCGCCCCGGATCCCTGGCGCAGGCTGGCCCGCCTGACCTCCCTGCGCGACGCCCGCCAACTCGCCCGGGCACGGGAGTTGTGGATGGCGCGTGACCGGGTGGCCGCGGAGCGAGACATCGCTCCCAAGAGGCTGCTCACCGATGCGGCGATCATCGAGGCGGCACGCACCGCGCCGACGAACCGCACCGACCTGCTCGCGATCGAGGGGTTCGACGGCCCGCACCGCAGACGCCTGGCGGACGAGTGGCTGGCGGCGTTGGAGTGGGCCGCCGAACTCGGGCGTGGCGACCT
>NZ_JAALEE010000393.1:0-3047 GCF_014145265.1 Dietzia sp. CW19
CGCGGCGAGTGATGCCGCGGTGACACCGCGGCGGGGGTGCTCGTCGGTGTCGACGACGACGACGTCGTCTCCCCCGCCCCGGGGGACCCGCACCGGCACGATCTCCTCGTCGAACACCCGCCCGTCCTGCGCCGCGACGGCGCGCCGCTGGCTCTCGGCCGCCAGCTCGTCCTGCTCGGCTCGGGAGATCGAGTACTCGGCGCGGAGGTTCTCGGCGGTCTCGAGCATGCCTCCGGGGATCGGGTGGTCACGGCCGCCCGACGTCACCCGGCCCCGCGCGATGCGGTCGACGAACTCCACGCGGTCACCGCGGACACCGCCGCGCAGGCCGAGCGAGTAGAACTCGCTGTTCGACATCGACTCCGCCCCGCCCGCGATCACCACCTCGCTCGCGCCCACCGCCACCTGCATCGCGGCGTTGAGCACGGCCTGCAGTCCGGATCCGCACCGGCGGTCGATCTGGATCCCGGGGGTGCGGATGTCCAGGCCGGCGTCCAGTGCCGCGACGCGCCCGATCGCCGGAGCCTCCCCGTTCGGGTAACACTGCCCGAGGATCACGTCGTCGACGTCCGTGGCGGACAGACCGGTGCGGTCGACCAGACCGGAGATCGCGGCCGCGGCCAGATCGGCGGCCGCGAGCGGGGCGAGGGCGCCGTGGCGGCGACCCACCGCGGTGCGCACGGGTTCGCAGACCACGACGTCGGCGAGGGCCCGCGACATGCGGGAACTCACCGACTCATTCCACCATCATCCGGACGGTCTCGGCGACGACCGCCGGACGGTCGGAGCCCTCGACCTCCACGGTCACCAGACTGCCCAACTGGACCCCGGAGGCCCTGCGCTGGAGCGAGGTGAGCTCGATCCCCGCCCGGATGCGCGATCCCACCGGGACCGGTGCCGGGAACCGGACCTTGTCGACGCCGTAGTTGATCATCATCCGGAACCCCCGGATCTCCATGACCTCCGCGCCCAGCACGGGCAGCAGGGAGAGGGTCAGGTAGCCGTGGGCGATGGTGGCTCCGTAGGGCCCCTGCGCCGCCCGGACCGGGTCGACGTGGATCCACTGGTGGTCCCCGGTCGCGTCGGCGAACGCGTCGATGCGGTCCTGGGTGATCTCCATCCAGTCGCTGTACCCCACGTGTCGCCCGAGTTCGGCCTCGAGCTGCTCCAGTCCCTCGAACACCCTCATGACAGTCCTCCTCGCTGCACCAGTTGCGATGCGATGACGTTGCGTTGGATCTCGTTGGTCCCCTCGCCCACGATCATGAGCGGGGCGTCGCGGAAGTACCGCTCCACGTCGTACTCCGTGGAGTAGCCGTACCCGCCGTGGATCCGGACCGCGTCGAGCGAGATCTCCATGCCGACCTCGGAGGCGAACAGCTTGGCCATCCCGGCCTCCATGTCGCAGCGCTCGCCGGCCTCGGAACGCTCGGCGGCGTGGAGCGTGAGCTGGCGCGCGGCGGACAGCTTGGTGGCCATGTCGGCCAGACGGTGACCGACCGCCTGGTGCTTCCAGATGGGCTGCCCGAACGACTCCCGCTGCTGCGCGTAGGCGAGAGAATCCTCGAGGGCGGCGGCCGCCACCCCGAGGGCACGGCCGGCCACCTGGATCCGTCCGGTCTCCAGGCCCTTCATCATCTGGGCGAAGCCACGTCCGGGCTCGCCGCCGAGCACCTGCGTGGCGGGCGTGCGATAGCCGTCGAAGGCCAGCTCACACGTCTCGACGCCCTTGTACCCGAGCTTGGACAGGTCCCTCGAGACGGTCAGCCCGGGACCGTGCCCGACCAGGACGATCGAGATCCCCCTGTGCGCGGGCGTCGCCGACGGGTCAGTCTTGCAGAGCAGGGCGATGAGGCCGGAGCGGCGCGCGTTCGAGATCCACGTCTTGGCCCCGGTGATCACCAGGTCGTCTCCGTCGGGTGTCGCGACGGTGCCCATGGCCTGGAGGTCCGACCCCCCGCCGGGCTCCGTGAGGGCCATGGTCGCCCGCACCTCACCCGTGGCCATCGTCGGGAGGTGGGTGGACTTCTGCTCCTCGGTGCCGAACTCGGTGAGGAGCTTCGCCACCACCGTGTGCCCGCCCATGGCGCCCGCCAGGGACATCCAGCCGCGGGCGAGTTCCTCGGTGACGCGCACGAAGCAGGGCATCGAGACCGGCATCCCGCCGTACTCCTCGGGGACGGCCAGGCCGTAGATCCCGATCTGCTTCATCTGCTCGATCCAGCGTTCCGGGTAGGAGTCCGCGTGCTCCATCTCGCGCACGGACGGCCTGACCTCGCGGTCGATGAACCGGCGCACGGTCGCGACGAGGTCGGCCTCGTCCTGGTTCAGGTCCGGCACCGGTGACACCTCGTCGTCGTCTCGATCCGCCCGTCGGGCGGGGTCCGGACATCATCGCAACCCTCCATCCGATAGTCAATAATCATGCGCATGGTTTGGTTAGGATGCCGGTCATGGACACTCGCGACGCCCGGCCCGTCGGCGGACCCTACTTCGACCAGCTGGCGGTGGGTCAGGTCGTCGTCGACGCCCCGTCCGTCACCCTGACCGACGGTCTCGCCGCCGCACACCAGGCGATCCTCGGCGACCGGCTGCGGCTCCCCCTGGACCGTCGTCTCGCCCACGCCGTCACCGGCGGCACGGTGGCCCACCCGGGCCTCGTCGTCGACGTCGCGATCGGCCAGTCCACCCTTGTCACCCAGCGCGTGCGGGCCAACCTCTTCTACCGCGGCCTGCGTCTGCTCACCGCACCCCGGATCGGTGACACCCTGACCACCCGGACGGAGGTCGTGGGACTCAAGACCAACAGCCACTCACCGGGCCGCACCCCCACCGGGCTCGCCGCGCTCCGCATCACCACCACCGACCAGGACGGACGGACCGTCCTGGACTTCCACCGATGCGCCATGCTGCCCCTGGCTCCGGGCGTCGACCCGGACTCGTGCGCCCACACCGACGACCTGGCGGCGGTCGGGACCGCCACCTCCCGGCCGTGGGCGACACCCGACGCCTGGGACCTGGCCGCCTACCGCGCCGCGGTCCCCGGG